>CAYRZY010000188.1:0-6331 GCA_964428855.1 uncultured Flavobacteriaceae bacterium | reverse complement strand
TAATTTATAATTTATAATGTTATTACCTTAATAATTAACATTTTATTATGAAAAAATGTTTTTAGCACAAAAGATAGAAGTATGAAGTTTACCTAAGGCAAGCTCATACCTTTATTTTTATTTGTTTTTGCCACGAATACACGAATTATATTGTTAAATGTAAAAAATAATAATTTTCACGAATAAAAAATCCTATATGATTTTTAAAATTAGTATAAATTCTTTGTTTTTCTTAGTATAGAGAATTAAAATTAGTGTATTCGTGGCTTTTATCAAAAGTATGAGTTTGCCCTGGAAGTTTGCCTACTCTTCTATCTCCCGAGCTACAATCCATATTTCAAATCATAAGCCACCAATAAATCGACCATCCTATTGTAACTTTTTATGCCGTCTTTTTGTTGATTGGCCTTTAAATAATTGTCATAAAATAGTTTAAAGAAAGGCTCTAAATCATTTTGATAGGCCTGCCAAAATTCTTGTGATTCTTTGATGTTTTTTAAGACACCAACAGATAAATTTTTAATAATATTTTTTGCAATGACAGAATCCTTTTGATGAATTGCACCAATTGAATATCGCAATGCAGCTATATAACCAGAATAATTAAAGTTTTTATCAGGACTTTTTGTGGCAGCTAAAAAACCAATAAAATTGGCTTCACATTCAGAAGGTATTCCGAGTTGATGAGCAACCTCATGGCAACTAATTGCAGGGAGTTTTATTTTTGGAACTTTGCTATTTACGTGTGCTTCTCCAGAAAGCGGATTTAAATATCCTGAAAAGCCCATATAGCTTAGAGGTAAGCTAAATAATGATTTTTTTAAGGATACTTTTTTATATTGATATTGCGGATAATCATCTGCTAAAGCTTGATAAGCCAATTCCGTTTTTGCAAGAATTTCCGTTTTTGAATATGAAATAGTTACTGGTAAAGAATCATTTTTAACCAATTGCAATTGGATGCTTTTTAAGTTGTTTAATAAATGATTGGTTGCCGTTGTTAACTCTGATAAACTATATGATTTTTGTTCAAGATTTAAGGTTGTAAATAAAGAGTTTCTATGGTAATTCAATCCCCAAAGTATGTGAAATAGAAAATAAAACACTGACAGGTAAGCCCCGAACTTAAAGAGTTGTTGTTTTGTGTTTTTGAAGTTACTTTTTATCCATTTAAATACTCCTATAAATAGGATGAATCCGATAAAGAAATACAAGAGATCTCCCATTGAAAATGGAATCCATCCAAAAACAGTTCTGAAAATTTTTGAAATAAAAGGATACATTCCCTTAGAATAATAATTCTCAATGATAGTTGGAAAATAGGAAAGTACCTTTACTAAAAGTAATTGTACAGCTAAAAGTAGGCTAAGTATTTGATATACGGACAGTTTCTTCATTGGTCAAAAATACTTAAAAATTTTGGAGGAGTTCATTGTGCTTAAGTTATTAACATTTTTTTGACTTATGAACAAAAAATGTATAAATATAGTTGTGGTTTAGGGCCTGATTTTTCGATTAAAAAATTACATTTGCTGTATGAATAAACTCCAACCCGTAAGAACACAAAACACCAAAAAAGGCACTTTAATCAATCTTGAAAAAGGCAAATTGCCACCACAAGCGGTTGATTTAGAGCAGGCTGTGTTGGGTGCGATGATGATTGATAAAAAAGGAGTTGATGATGTGATTGATATTTTACATCCTGATGCATTTTACAAACAAGCACATCAATTCATTTATGAAGCAATTTTTAAGTTGTTTAATGAGTCTGAACCTGTAGATTTATTGACAGTTACAAGCCAATTACGAAAAGATGGTAAATTAGATAGTGTTGGTGGTGATTTTTATTTGGTGGGTTTGACACAAAAAGTTGCATCTTCTGCACATATTGAATTTCATGCACGTATTATTATTCAAAAATACATTCAAAGAAGATTGATTAGTATTTCTAGTGAAATTATTGATGAAGCTTATGATGAAACTTCTGATGTTTTCGATTTATTAGACTCTGCTGAAACAAAGCTTTTTGAAGTAACCCAAGGGAATTTAAAGAAAAGTTCTGAGGCAGCCGAAGGGCTGGTAAATCAAGCCTTAAAGAAAATTGAAGAAATTTCTAATAAAGAAGGAATGAGTGGAGTTGCATCTGGTTTTACAAAACTAGACAATTTGACTTCAGGTTGGCAACCATCTGATTTGGTGATTATAGCAGCAAGACCTGGTATGGGTAAAACAGCTTTTGTAATGTCAATGGCAAAAAATATGGCGATAGATTTTGACATACCTGTAGCTATTTTTTCTTTAGAGATGTCATCCGTACAATTAATTACAAGAATGATTTCTAGTGAAACAGGAATTCCATCTAGTAAATTAAGAAAAGGAGATTTACAACCTCATGAATGGGAGCAGTTAAACGTAAAGGTTAAAAACTTATCTAAAGCCCCAATATTTATTGATGATACACCTTCCTTATCTATTTTTGATTTACGTGCAAAAGCAAGACGTTTGGTTTCGCAACATGGCGTTAGAATTGTAATTATTGATTATTTGCAATTGATGACAGCTGCTTCTGCAGGAGGAAATAGAGAGCAAGAAATTTCTACCATTTCAAGAAACTTAAAAGCCTTAGCAAAAGAATTGGCAATACCAGTTATTGCATTATCGCAATTATCTCGTGCGGTTGAAACTCGTGGAGGTAGTAAGCGTCCTTTATTATCAGATTTACGTGAATCTGGTGCAATTGAGCAAGATGCTGATATCGTTTCATTTATTTTTAGACCCGAATATTACGGACAAACAGAATGGGATGACGATGAGCGTACACCATGTGAAGGACAAGGTGAATTTATTGTTGCCAAGCATAGAAATGGTGGTTTAGAAAATATCAGATTGAAGTTTACTGGTCATTTAGCTCAGTTTTCAGATTTAGAAGAAAGTTTTGCTACTGAGTTTCAATCTAAAATGAACGAAACCATTGATCCTCAAAATTATCAGAGCCCAAATAATGCTTTTGATATTATTCCTGATGATGGCGATGTGCCTTTTTAGGGAGTTGTTTTATTTATAATACCTAATTCTTTTAATGCACTATAAGTAATTTCTTTTCTAATCTTATAAAATATATCCATATTAAACTGTTTTTGAGGCTCAATATTAGTAGCGAAATAGTATACTTGATTGTCCTTTTCTACAAAGCCAACAAACCATCCATTATTATTTCCATTAAAGATTGACCATCCAGTTTTACCACTTATTTTGTGATTTATATTTTTTTCTATTAGCATTAATCTTTTCATTATTTTTTCAGTTCTTTTTGAGATAGGTAGTTTAGATTCATAAAAGCGTTTCATAAAATCTATTTGTTGAAACTGATTGATGTGAGAATCTCCTTCAAGCCAAAAGTCATCAATATTAGTTGAATCAACTGTAATATTTCCATAATCAAGTTTGTTTAAATATTCCTTCATCTTTTTTTCTCCAATTTCTCTTGCTATTTCTTGGTAACAGGGTACACAAGAAAAGTGAAAGGCATCTTTAAAAATTAAATCTTGTTCCCATTTTTTTAGCCACCTCTTTTCTCCATTCCATCTGAAAAGGGTGTTGTCATTTTTTACCACACCAGTTTCTAGTGCTATAATTGAGTGAGGAATTTTAAAAGTTGAAGCAGGTAGCTGTCCTTGATTAGACCATTTAAAGTTGTTAGAATAGTAAATGTTCTTTTGTGAATCATGAATAAGTATAGATCCAATTAATCTTGTAGTGTCAATAATAGATTGGAATTCATGCTTGACAACTCTATTCTCTTTATTATTTTTTATGCGAGTACTGTTCTTTTTGTTTTGAGAGCAAGACAAAAGAATAATTGAAATTAAAAATAAATAGTAAATTTTCATTTTATTAGTGGTCAAAATACAAATATACTGAATTTGGTATCTAACTTAAGATTTGTAAATTTGACTTCATTTAAATCAGACATCTTGAATTTCAAATCAATACAGTTCCTGTTTTTTCTCTTTCTATTTGTAGGTCAAGTTTCTTTCGCCTCATTTATATTAATCCCAATGGATGATGTCAGTCAAAAAAATCATTTAAAGGCGTATGGAATCACTTATTATTCCTTAGAAAAAGGAAATAATGTAAAATGGTTGCTCAATTATAAAGGAGGTTCATTCTTATTAGAAGATACTGAAGACTATAGAAAAGAATGTAAAATACGAGGTGTGTCTTTTGAAATTATTTCTGATACAGAAGCACTACAAATTCTAGAAATGATTGCCAGTCCTTCTCAAAATATGGAAGCTGTTACCTTAGAAAAAGCTCCAAAAATAGCAGTATATTCTCCTTTGGGTAAAAAACCTTGGGATGACGCTGTAACAATGGTATTGAATTATGCCGAAATTCCTTATGATGTGATTTATGATGAAGATGTATTGCAAGATGAATTATTGTTATATGAATGGTTACACTTGCACCATGAAGATTTTACAGGGCAATACGGCAAATTTTACGGAGCATATAGAGGAGCACCTTGGTATATAGAAAGTAAAAGAGATTCTGAAAATCTAGCAAAGAAATTAGGTTATTCTAAAGTGTCTCAAGAAAAATTAGGCGTGTCTTTAAAAATTAGAGATTATGTTATTGGTGGTGGTTTCATGTTTGCCATGTGTTCTGCTACAGATAGTTTTGATATTGCCTGAGCTGCTGAGGGTGTTGATATTTGTGAGGCTATGTTTGATGGCGATGCCTCTGAGCCTAATTATCAAAATAAGATTGACTTTTCAAAAACCTTTGCTTTTACAGATTTTAAATTGGTGAGGAGTCCTGTTGAATATGAATTTTCATCAATTGATATGACACAAAAGCGTAAAATTCAACGTACGGAAGATTATTTTTCATTACAAGAATATTCTGCAAAATGGGATCCTGTTCCTACCATGTTATGTCAAAACCACACCATGTTGGTCAAAGGGTTTATGGGGCAAACCACAAGTTTCGACAGAGCTCATGTGAAATCAACAGTGTTGGTGATGGGTGAAAATAAAGTGAATAGTGAAGCACGTTATATTCATGGTGTAAAAGGAAAAGGAATGTGGACTTTCTATGGCGGACATGATCCTGAGGATTATACTCATAGAGTAGGTGATCCTAAAACGGAATTAGACTTACACCCAACTTCCCCTGGATATAGGCTCATATTAAATAATGTCTTATTTCCTGCAGCGAAGAAGAAGAAACAGAAAACGTAAAAATTTTCAATAATACTTTTGATAGATAATATAATGTCATTCAGAGCGGAGCGATAGCGAAGTGAAGAATCACTAAGTAAGGGTAGTTGTATATCATAAGATTGTTGAAAAGGAAGTTAATTTATCAATCCCAACCATTTAAGTGCAATCATAATTACGATAATTGATACACCAAAAATGAATAAATTTCGGATTAACTTATCCCAAAAATGGTTGCCTCTAAACCTTTTAGTATCTCTTTTGCTATTAGAACTATGACGATAATCAAGCATCTCTTATTTTATTTATGCTCAAATTTAGAGTAAAGCATGATACAATAAAAGGACATTCCTTGATTTGGGGGAAAATCCTTGAGGTAAAAAGGGGAAAATCCCCTTAGTAATATCGTAGCTAATTTTGTATTTAGTTTTTAGATATATTTGTAGTTGTAAATTAATTCAAAAACATGCCAGAAACTATTTTTAGTATTTTATTAGGGATTGGCCTAGCCGCGTCGGTTGGGTTTAGAATCTTTGTGCCTTTATTTGCATTGAGTATTGTTTCTCATTATGGTATTATTCCTTTAAATGAAAGTTGGGAATGGATTGGTGGCATAACCGCAATGATTACTCTAGGAATAGCAACAGTAGTTGAAATCGGTGCTTATTTGATTCCGTGGTTTGATAATTTGTTAGATACCATTGCAGTGCCTTTAGCTGCAGTAGCAGGTACAGCAGTAATGTTATCAACAGCAGCCGATTTATCGCCAGTTATCACTTGGTCATTAGCAATAATAGCTGGTGGAGGTACAGCAACTGCAATAAAAACATCAACTAGTACGGCAAGGTTGACTTCTACAGCAACAACTGGCGGTATTGCAAATCCGATAATTTCTACAGTAGAATCTGGTACAGCAATTACGATGGCAGTATTGTCTTTTGTAGCACCAGTATTCGCCATTATTTTTGTAATCTTAATACTTTGGTTGATTTTTAAAGTATTTAAGTGGTTTAAACCGAAGAAAGAGTCTTCAGTGGGCAGTAGCAGTAAGTAAATTATAATGTTTTTAATAGTGATTTTACATTACTAATAATATGCCTGTTTGTTTT
>CAYRZY010000187.1:0-6435 GCA_964428855.1 uncultured Flavobacteriaceae bacterium | reverse complement strand
TGATTGAAAAGAATGTCCCCTTGAGGGTTATCAAGATGAAAATGTGTTTTCATTGAAGATATATAGCGAAGCTAATTAGTGGTGTTAAAACATCCATAATAAATTAAGTATTAATTAAATAAGACCCTTAAATTCCCGAAGCTTCGGGACAGGGTAAAAATCATGCTAACAAAAAGAATCATACCTTGTTTAGATATCAAAAACGGACGCACCGTTAAAGGTGTCAATTTTGTGGATTTAAGAGATGCAGGTGATCCAGTAGAATTGGCAACTATTTATGCAAAGAACGGAGCTGATGAATTAGTGTTTTTAGACATTTCAGCTACAGAAGAACGTAGAAAAACATTGACTGATCTTGTTTTACATGTCTCTGAAAAAATTAATATACCATTTACTGTTGGTGGAGGAATCTCTTCAGTTGAAGATGTAGATAATTTATTGAAATGTGGAGCTGATAAGATTTCTATAAATTCATCGGCAGTTAAAAACCCAGATTTAATTAATGAATTATCCGCTAAATTTGGGAGTCAATGCATTGTTGTGGCAATAGATGCAAAGCAAATTGAAGGCAATTGGATAGTCCATTTGGTAGGAGGTAAGGTTGCTACTGAGTTAGACTTATTTGAATGGGCAAAAGAAGTTGAAACTAGAGGAGCAGGTGAAATATTATTCACCTCAATGGATCATGATGGTACAAAAAATGGCTTTGCAAATAAAGCTTTGGCGAAATTATCAACCGAATTAAATATTCCTATTATTGCTTCTGGTGGAGCTGGCAACTGTCAACATTTTGTAGAGACCTTTATTGATGGTAAAGCTGATGCTGCATTAGCAGCTAGTATTTTTCATTTCAAAGAAATAGAAATTAATGACTTGAAAAAAGTATTGCAAGAACATAATATTCCAGTGAGATTATAAAAATAAAAAACAATGAATATAGATTTTATAAAGAACAGTAAGAATAACAATTTAGTGCCAGCCATTATACAAGATGCCAGTACAAATAAAGTCTTGATGTTGGGGTATATGAATGAAGAAGCTTACCAGCAAACAATAGATACTCAAAAGGTTACTTTTTTTAGTCGTTCTAAAAATAGACTTTGGGTCAAAGGAGAAGAAAGTGGTAATTTTCTGAATTTAGTATCAATAAAAGTAGATTGCGATAATGACACTTTGTTGGTTAAGGTAAATCCTGTAGGGCCGACTTGCCATAAAGGAACAGATACTTGTTGGGCTGAGGATAATTTAACTTCTTATGGTTTTCTTTCTGAATTAGAACAAATTATAAAAAATAGAAAAGAAAATGCTGATGGTAAAAAAAGTTATGTAGCTTCACTTTTTGAAGATGGAATTAATAAGATTGCTCAAAAAGTAGGAGAGGAGGCTATTGAAACTGTAATTGAAGCCAAAGATGATAATGATGATCTATTTTTAAATGAATCAGCCGATTTGCTGTTTCATTATTTGATTTTATTACAAGCCAAAGGCTTTACATTAAATGATATTGTAGAAGTTTTAGATAAACGACAAAAGTAAATTCAACTTAATACTATGCCAACTACAATACCGAAAAAAGCATTTACATTTTTTAAACAACTCGAGAAGAATAACAATAGAGATTGGTTCAATGCTCATAAGCCAGAATTTAAGGCTATTGAAGCTGATGTTAAACTATTTTTTAATGAATTGCTTCAAAATATGCAACAGCATGATGCTATTGAAAAGCTAAAAATGTTTCGTATTTATAGAGATGTGCGTTTTTCTAAAAATAAAACACCTTATAAGACTCACTTTGGAGGTTCGCTCAATAGACAAAAACCTCAGTTAAGAGGCGGTTATTATTTGCAATTAACACCTGGAGGTTCGTTTGCAGCAACAGGTTTCTGGGATCCTTCAAAAGAAGATTTATTGAGAATTCGTAATGAGTTTGAAATTGATGATAGTGAAATTAGAGCCATAATGAATGCTAAAAAATTTAAAAGTGTTTGGGGAAATCTTGTTGGTAATGAAGTGAAAACTGCACCTAAAGGATTTAGTAAAGAACATCCGAATATTGATTTGATTAGAAAGAAGCAATTTATTTTTACAAAAAAATATACAGATAAAGAAGTGTTATCTCCGGGCTTTATAAATGAGGTCACGACAACCTTTAAAGTTATTCGTCCGTATTTTGATTATATGTCTGATGTACTGACGACCGATTTAAATGGTGTATCTTTAATAGATTAAATAATTAAAAGTGAAATGAAAAAAATAAAATTTATCATCATAATCAGTTTATTTGTGATTAGTTGTTCAACTAAGGTGAAAGATAAAACTGAAAAAACTTTAACTACTGAAATAACAATGACTAAGAAACAATTACGCCATGTAGTTCTTTTTAAATTTAAGGATAGTGTATCTGTTGCAGCAATTCAGAAAGCTGAAAAGGCATTTGTTGCTTTGCCCAATAAAATTTCAGCAATAAAAGATTTTGAATGGGGGATAAACAATAGCAGTGAGGGCGTAGATAAAGGCTTTACCCATTGCTTTTTTCTAACTTTTGATAGTGAACAAGATAGAGCTATCTATTTACCACATCCTGATCATAAAGCATTTGGCGAAATACTAAAACCTTTACTTGATGATGTGTTAGTAGTTGATTATTGGACTGGAAACTAATTTATTGATATTCTCGATTTCCAAAAATAGCACTTCCAATTCGTACCATGGTGCTGCCACAGTCAATAGCCAGAGGATAATCTCCACTCATTCCAATAGATAAAACATTGAATGTTTTATGTTGAGCACCAAGTTCTTTAAAAAATGAGTTTAGGTTTGAAAATTCACTTTTTACTTGGTCTGTATTATCTGTAAATGTAGACATCCCCATCAATCCGATTACCTTGATATTTTCTAAAGCTTTGAATTCTTCAGAATTTACTATTTCTTTAATTGTAGTAAAAGGTAATCCAAATTTCGAATCTTCTTCTGCAATTTTTGCTTGTAATAAACAGTTGATGATTCTATGGTGTTTTTTTGCTTGTTTATCAATTTCTTTCAAGGTTTTAAAACTATCAACTCCGTGAATTAAATCAACAAAATGAGCCATGTATTTCACTTTATTACGCTGTAGGTGGCCAATCATATGCCATTTGATATCTTTAGGCAGTTCATTGTACTTATCAACCATTTCTTGAATTTTATTTTCTCCAAAAACACGTTGTCCAGCATCATAAATTTCTTGAATATCAGCAATTGGTTTTGTTTTAGAAACGGCTACCAAACTAATATATTCAGGTAATGAACTCTTAATGTTTTTTAGATTTTCAGAGATAGACATAATATGATTTTTTTGAAATAATTTGTTGAGAAAGTAACCCTTTGTAAATAGTGATTTCCTTTCTGTTTTACATAAACACAGGGTAATAACCATTTTGGCTATTAAAATTCATAAATAGTTAAACCGCTTCTTAATTTTGGTAAAATATAGGTGCTTTTTGGTGGCATCTTAAGTCCAGCATCCGCAACAGCTTTCAATTGTTTTACAGTAATCGGAAACAATCCAAAGGCAATTTTATATTTTTTAGAGTCAACGTGATTTTTAAGTGAAATTGCTCCATCTTTAGTATGAATATAATCTAAACGCTTGTCATTACGTAAATCATGAATTCCTAAAATTGGTTCTAAAACAGTTTTAAATAATAATTGAGTGTCTAAATCGGATAAAGCATCTTCAATTTCAAATTCATCCTTTTTTAAATATAAAGAATAAAACTCTCTATCTAAATACATGCTAAAATGATGCTTTTTTGATGGATAATACAGTTCAGTCCCTTTCTTTTCAATTCTATATAAAACAGCTAATTTTTCTAGGAAATCATTAGTAGATAAACCATTTAAATCCTTTATAAATCGATTGAATTCAAAAATTTTTAAATCAGATTCAGGAATCAAATAACTCATAAAAAAGTTATAATTCTCATTACCTGTATGATTAGGATTTACCCGTTTTAAGCTCTCTGACAATAAATATGAAGAAGCTATTCTATGGTGTCCGTCAGCGATGTAAATTGCATTCATTTTACTAAACTCATCTTCAATAGCTTGAATGTCATGTTTGGTACTTACAGTCCATAAATAATGTGTTTTATTATTTTCTGTAGTGAATTCGTATTCAGCTCTTGTCTCTTGATGTTTAGTTAAAATTGATGCTATAGTTACATTATCAGGATACGTCAATAAAACTGGTTCAGCATTAAAACCAGTAGCTTTTAAGTATTTTTCAAATAATTCTTCTCTTTTATGTAGTGTTTCTTCATGCTTTTTTATGATGTCGTTAGCATAATCTTCACCACTTGTTGCGGCTATAATACCACAAAAAGAAAAGTGAGGAGTTACTTTTTTATAAACATAGAATTTAGGAACATCCTCTTTTGAAAAATAATTAAGGGCTTTGAATTCAGTATATTTATTATGTATCATCAAAAAACGTTCACTATTTGATATGTTTTCGAGATGTCTGAAATTTGGACTAATAATATGTAGAAATGAAAACGGATTAAAATCTAATTGTGCACCCAATTCTGCATGAGAATAGGCATCATAAGAACGAGAAGAAACCAAGGCAACTTTATCTCTAGAGGCTCTTACAGCACAAAAAGGTTTTACAATAGCCATATTTTAGATGTAATTTTAGTATAATATCTTTTCTAAAAACAATAATTATCCTAATATTTCAATAATTTGACTTGCCAATTCACCACCAATTCTTTCTTGTGCTTCATTAGTGGCAGCACCAATATGTGGTGTTAATGAAAGGTTTGGGTTCATTAGTAATTGTATTTCTGGTGAAGGTTCTTTTTCAAAAACATCTAAAGCAGCCTTTGCAACCTTACCATCATCTTCTAAAGCTGCAACCAAAGCAACTTCATCAATTACACCACCACGAGCAGCATTTACAATGCAAACTCCTTCTTTCATCATTTCAAATTCTTTGGTAGAAATCACATAATCCTTTTGTGCAGGAACATGTAAGGTGATAAAGTCTGATTGTTTTAAGACTTCATCCTTAGAAATGGTATCAATTTTAAAATTCAATTTTTGACCGTCATAGAAATCCAATTCTAATGTAGCTGAATCCAAAAACGGATCAAAAGCAATGACTTTCATCCCCAAGCCTAAAGCAACTTTAGCAGTAGCTTGACCAATACGACCAAAACCTAAAACACCTAAAGTTTTTCCTTTCAATTCAACACCCTTAGCATAAGATTTTTTAAGCATTTTAAATTTAGAATCACCATCTAAAGGCATGTTTCTATTTGAATCATGTAAAAAACGAACCATCCCCAAAAGGTGGGCAAATACCAATTCAGCAACTGAATGTGAAGAAGCCGCTGGAGTATTGATTACTTTTAATCCTTTTTTACGAGCATATTCAACATCTATATTGTCCATACCAACACCGCCACGACCAATAATTTTTAAAGAAGGGCAAGAGTCAATAATATCTGTACGCACTTTGGTTGCACTTCTTACCAAAAGCACCGTTACATTATTGTTGTTGATATAATCTACCAATTGATCTTGAGCTACCGTTGTTAAATCTACTTTATAACCTGCATTTTCTAATGCTGTAACTCCACTTTTTGCGATTCCGTCGTTTGCTAATACTGTCATTTTTTTATTGTTTTATTTTCTTAATACACTAAAAGCACGTCGTGCAAGTGCAATAATTTTATTTTTTTCGTGATATAATTTTACATCAACTTTTATTATTCTTTTTCCGTCTTTAATTATTTCTGCTTCTGCATAGATATCTTCTGGTTTAGAACCAAGTAAATAATCTATTCGCATATCGATAGTATTTACTTTTTCTTCAAAACTTGAAATAGATGTTAAAGCTGCAATACCTCCCGCAGAATCAGCAATACTTGCTTGAATACCACCGTGCCATCTTTTTTGAATGAAATCGCCAATAAATTCTTCCTTAAAAGGGATATGGATTTTTGCAAAACCATCTTTTAATTCTAGAACTTCTAATCCTAAAAATTTATTGACTGGCATTTGACTTTCAAATACTTGTTTTAAAATAGCAAATTTATCATCCAAAATTATATTATTTTGATAGGTTATGCATTACATCAACCAATACTTGTACACTTTCTAAAGGTAAAGCATTGTACATACTTGCTCTATAACCACCAACTGATCGATGACCATTAATACCGACAATACCTGCTTCTTTACATAAGCTATCAAATTTTTCTTGAAGACTACTGTCTGTCAATAAAAAGGTAGCATTCATGTTTGATCTATCTTCTTTAGCTGCGGCTCCTTCAAATAAAGGATTGCTATCAATTTCATTGTACAATAATGCTGCTTTCGCATTATTTATTTTTTCAATTGCAGAAATTCCACCAAGATCTTTTAACCATTGTAACGTTAGCATAGACA
>CAYRZY010000186.1:0-6445 GCA_964428855.1 uncultured Flavobacteriaceae bacterium | reverse complement strand
ATCTGTTAATTTTTCTTTTCGTTAGTTTTCGGTTTTCGTAATGACACCCAACAAATGTATAAAAACACTTTATTTTGAATACTCTAAAACAGCACTATCAGTATACCCGATACGTTCTGCTTTGGCTTCAATAGAAATGTCAGAAGCTAAGGGTTTAGAATAGATATTCCAAAGTGAGTCCTTCGGTTGTTTCCATAAGATGGTTGCATCGTTTAGTTCAGATTTTAAAGTGACTTCACCATCTTTCTTGACAATTTCTAAAGGATTTAGTTTTGGTTGTTGACCATCTATCAGCCATTTCGCCATCAATTCTTTTTCAGGAACTCCTCCCAAGTCATTGGTTTCTTTACTCCAATTAACTAAAACTGTTCGCAAATGGACTAAGGTATCTTGCAATTTTGTGTTGCCTGCCAAATTACTTAATTCATGAGGGTCTTCTTGTAAATCGTACAATTCTTCACTAGGTTTTGGTGTATTAAACCATTGTGATTGTACAGCATTTAATTTTCCGTTAGCATACATTTTTTCCATTTCTTGCATCATAGGTATTTGCTTACGATATTTGATAGGTAGTGCATTACTGATTTCAGTATTGAAGTTTTTAATGTATTTATAACGTGAAGAACGTACCGCTCTAATTCTGTCATAATACCCATCGAAACGGTCAGAAGTACTAAATACATATTCAGGACTTTTATCAACTTTATATTTTCCTAACAAGGCTTTACCTTGCATTACTTCAGGCGGTTTGATTCCTGCTAAAGAAAGCACGGAAGGAGCTAAGTCGATAAAACTTAGAAATCGATCATCGGTATTGTTCTCTTTTTTATTCTTAGCATATTTGATAACCATAGGTACTTTAAGTCCTGTTTCGTATAATGATCGTTTGTAACGAGGGAAAGGCCCACCGTGATCTCCATAAAAGAAAATAATACTATTTTCATAAAGTCCATCGTCTTTTAATTGTTGGATAAGCTCGCCTATTTTATCATCCATTCGTTTTAAATTGCTATAATTCACAGCCAAATCATGTCTGGTGATTTTAGTGTCTGGAAAATAAGGAGGTACAGGTACAGAGTCTGGAGAAACTAGCAATTCACTTTTCCCTTCTTTCCAGATACCAGATTCGTGGCATACTTCATAATTGAATACAGCAAAGAAAGGTTGTCCTTCTTTTCTATTTCTCCAATGAGCTTTTTTTCCACTGTCATCCCAAGCGGATTTTAGTTTTTCAAAATTATAATCTTCTTTTGCATTATTAGAGCAGTAATAGCCTTTTTCTCTCATTAGCTGCGTAAACATCACAGTGCCTTCAGGAACAATAGGTGAATAGCTATGAATGCCAATTTGCTTCTGATTGTCAGTGTTCCAAGGTGTATAGGTTCTCATATTATGAGTTCCTAAGGTTGTAGGGTACATACCTGTAATAATCGCACTTCTTGCAGGAGCACATACAGGCACAGGTGCATAAGCATTGTTAAAAACGACTCCGTTTGAGGATAAGCTTTCTATGTTGGGTAATGAAATGGTGTTGTCTCCATACATCGGAAAAAAGTCTGGAGATTGATCTTCAGCTACAAACCAAATGATGTTTGGTAAAACTTCTTTTTCAGTAACGGTAGTTTCTTTTTCAGTATTTTTTTGTTCTTTTTTACAATTAGTAAATGATAATAAAAGTATCAAATAAAGAAAATAAATAGGTTTCGTGTTTTTTAGGTGTTTCATTTTAATCTATTAGTTTTTTTAAATATAAGTAGCTTTCAGGAATTTGTTCAGCAGAACGAGAAGATTCATCTTCAATAAACAAGTATTCAATACCTATTTTTTTAGCTTCTAAAACGATGCCTTTTATGTCTATTTGTCCAGTTCCTGCAACGACATTGGTTTCTACATCTGCTGTTCCGTTGTGATTGCCTTTATATCCTTTTTGGCAATCTTTTAAATGCATCAATTTGAATTTTTCAGGATAACGCTGTAACCATTCTAAAGGATTTTCTCCTGGGTGAGCAAACCAATACACATCCATTTCAAAGTCAAAATGGGTAGCATGTGTTATCATGTAATCCATCAAAGTGGCACCTTTATAGGGTCTAAATTCATATCCGTGAGGGTGATAAGCTAAGGTAATACCTTCTTTTTTTAAGGTTGCACCAGCCTTATTAAACACCTCTAAAGCTAGTTTTGTTTCTTTAATAGTAAAAATAGTATCGTTGTGAGGTATCCAAAAACAAACTGCATATTTTGCACCATAAGCTTTGGCATTTTCTATAATTTTTTCAGTGTTATTTTCTAAATCTTTATAATCAGCACCAACGCTAACCACGTCAATATGATGCTCTTTGAGTAAGTTTTTGAACTCATCTCTTGGTAATCCGTATGAATCGCCACCTTCTACTTTTGTAATACCAGTATCGCTAATGATTTTTAACGTACTCGGTATGTCTGTTTTAAATTGGTTGCGTAAGCTATAAAGTTGTAAACCTATTTCTTGAGCGTTCAATGAAATGGACAGTATAAAAACTAAGCTAGAAATTGTAAATTTTTTCATTTAATAATGTTTATTATAGTACTTTTTTTATTCCAGAAAAATCTTGACGATATTTTGTTGGTGTTCTTCCTTTACATTTTTTAAAAACTCTATTGAAATTAGCAATATTATTAAAACCACACATAAAAGCTATTTCAGAAACGCTTAAATCTCTTTCTATCAATTTTCTTGAAGCATAGCCAATTCTTACATCGTTTAGATATTCAATAAAAGTTTTACCTGTTCTTTTTTTGATGAATCTATTAAAAGAAACATTACTCATATTTAGTAGTTTTGAGACTTCTGACAAGGTTATTTTATTGGTGTAATTTTTTTGAATAAAATCGTATAATAATTTAATTTTTTTACTGTTTTCAAAATCTTCTAAATGTATGGTAGAGGTTGAAAGCAAGCGTTGACTTCTAGAATTTGCTAAGTCATATAAAATAGAAAGTAGTTCAGAATAGTAGTCTAAACCATCTAGTTTAGAGACTTTTAAAATTCTAGGCATTATATTTTCAGTAGTTTTCTTAGAAAATAAAACGCCATGTGCAGATCTGTCAAATAAATCTTTTAACGGTTTCATAATACTTCTACTTAAAAAAGTTTTATCAAAAAGATCATGTTGAAATTGTATTGTGATCTCTCTAATATTTTTATTGATACAGTTGTGTTGTTCCCAGCAATGGTATAAGCTTGAACCAATTAAAACCAATTCTAAATTGTCTATTTCTTCCATGCTGTCTCCAACAACCCTTCGCACTCCTTTTCCGTTAGAGATAAAGTTAAGTTCCATTTCTGGATGAAAATGTAGTGGAAAGTCAAAATAGTCTTTGGTTCTGTCAAAAACCAAGAAACAATCTTGATTAGATAAAGGGGTGATTTCTCTATGTGCTTGCTTTAAAATTTCCAAGAACTATTATTTTGATGTTTATTTACGTTAGTCAATTGATAAAATCATATTACTACAATAATACGAATAATATTATCTTTGTATTATGATTTATCTTTTATTTATGATAAATTGTTACCGAATTTTAATAAAATAGTATCAACCTAATCTTTAAATTTTTATGCTTCAAGGGATAGATATTGCTATAATTCTTGCCTATTTATTGGCGACAATTGTTATTGGATTAGTGCTTCGTAAAAGAGCACAAAAAAGTAAGGACGATTATTTACTGGGAGGTAAATCAATACCTTGGTACATGCTAGGTTTGTCAAATGCCTCAGGTATGTTTGATATTTCTGGTACCATGTGGTTGGTAACCTTAACTTTTGTTTATGGTATGAAAAGTATTTGGATACCGTGGTTATGGCCAGTTTTCAATCAAGTATTTTTAATGGTGTATCTCTCTGCGTGGCTTAGACGATCAAATGTAACGACAGGTGCAGAGTGGATCTTTTTTAGGTTTGGTGAAGGGAAAGGTGGTAAGTGGTCACATACCGTTGTTGTTGTTTTTGCGATTATAAGTTGTCTTGGGTTTTTGGCCTATGGCTTTATAGGTTTGGGTAAATTTGTTGAGATTTTTATTCCTTGGGAATCTATAAGTGCTTTTGTTCCTTTTGATGTTCCGTTGGCATATGTTCCACATTTTTATGGTATCATTTTCACTTGTTTTGCTGTTTTTTATTCAGTAATGGGTGGAATGTCTGGTATTGTCTGGGCAGATTTACTACAGTTTACTATTATGACAGTTTCTTCAATAGCGATAGCAGTTATCGCTTGGATGGCAATGGGAGAAAACACGTTAAATGTGCCAGATGGTTGGATGGATCCATTCTTTGGATGGAATTTAAATATCGATTGGACAAACTTAATTACAGAAGTCAATGAAAAAATTGCTTCTGATGGCTTCTCTTTATTCGGAATCTTTTTTATGTTAATGGTTTTTAAAGGTGTACTTTCTAGTGTTGCAGGCCCTGCACCAAATTACGATATGCAAAAAATACTCTCTACAAAATCACCTAAAGAGGCTGCTAAAATGAGTGGATTTGTATCTATTGCATTAATGCCTGTACGGTATTTAATGATTGGAGGTTTTGCTATTTTAGGCATCCTTTTTTACAGTCAATTAGATTTGCAACGAGGAGGAGTTATTGACTTTGAACAGATTTTACCTTCTGCAATTAGCCAATTTGTACCTGTAGGTTTATTAGGATTATTGTTGGCGGGATTATTAGCAGCATTTATGTCAACTTTTGCAGGTACCTTAAATGCAGCACAAGCCTATTTGGTAAATGATATTTATTTAAGATATAACAAAGAGGCGAAACCAAAACAGATAACTAGAATGAATTATTTTTCTGGTATTGCGGTGGTTTTGATAAGTATTGTACTTGGCTTTTTTGTGAAAGATGTGAATTCAGTATTACAATGGATCGTATCTGCATTATACGGAGGTTATATTGTGTCAAATATTTTAAAATGGCACTGGTGGCGATTTAACGGTGAAGGCTATTTTTTAGGAATGCTTTCAGGTTTGATACCAGCTATTATTTTTCCTCTAGTATTCAAAGAGACCTTAGAATTGCACCTTTTTCCGCTTTTATTATTAATTACTACGATCGGATGTGTTGTGGGTACATATTTAGGCCCTCCAACAGAAGAAAATCAATTGAAGGAATTTTATAAAAAAACAAGACCTTGGGGTTTTTGGAAACCTATACATGATAAAGTGATAGCTGAAGACCCAACTTTTAAAAGAAATACCATGTTTAAGATGGATATGTTCAATATAACTATTGGAGTTGCCGCACAAACATTACTAGTGTTAATACCTTTGTATTTGGTTTTAAGAGAATATACTTCGATGTTAATTAGTCTCGGTATTTTATCCATTTGTGGAGTATTGCTAAAAAAATATTGGTGGGACAGATTAGATGAACAACTATAAATTTGAATTTTTAAATGATTACAGAAAATAATATTGCTAGAATAAAGAATTATGATGTTTTGATGCGTAACCATCAAGCATTAATTGAAAAGAGAAACAGTCCATTTGATGTTAATAATGGCATTTTAACAAGATATAAAAATACTGTTATTACTGCAGAACATGCCCCAATTCATTGGAGGTACGATTTAAATGCAGCAACCAATCCTAACGGGCAAGAACGTATTGCTGTAAATGCAGCATTTAATGCTGGTGCCATAAAATGGAAAGGTAAATATGTACTTGTTGTTAGAATGGAAGGTTCTGACAGAAAGTCTTTCTTTGCTTTTGTAGAGAGTGAAAATGGTATTGATAATTTTAAGTTTTGGGACAAGCCTTTGCTATTGCCACAAACCGATAATCCTGATATGAATGCTTATGATATGCGTTTGATAGCTCATGAAGATGGTTATATTTATGGTATTTTCTGTACAGAACGAAAAGATCCGAAAGCACCAGCAGGAGACACTTCTTCAGCAAATGCCAATGCAGGTATCATCCGTTCAAAAGATCTAGAAAATTGGGAGCGTTTACCTGATTTAATATCGACTTCAGAACAACAAAGAAATGTTACTTTACATACTGAATTTGTAAACGGTAAATATGCTATTTATACCAGACCTCAAGACGGATTTATAGAAACTGGCTCAGGTGGAGGTATAGGTCTAGGTTTTGTTGATGAGATGACACATCCGGAAGTTAAAGATGAAGTGATTATCAATGATAAAAAATACCATACCATTTACGAACTTAAAAACGGACAAGGGCCATCACCTATAAAAACCAAAGAAGGTTGGCTACATTTGGCTCATGGTGTTCGTAATAATGCCGCAGGCTTACGCTATGTATTGTATATGTTTATGACTGATTTGAATGATATTACCAAAGTCATTCATCAGCCAGGAGGCTATTTAATGGCACCTAACGACCAAGAAATTATTGGAGATGTTGGTAATGTTTTGTTCTGTAACGGATGGATAGC
>CAYRZY010000185.1:0-6455 GCA_964428855.1 uncultured Flavobacteriaceae bacterium | reverse complement strand
GGGAGGATAATTATTTAATTAATTTGAAAACTTCATTAAAACTAAAAAAATATAAATTTTAACTAATTCAAATTTAATTATGAAAAACAATGTATTTAGAAGTTTACTGATACTGAGTTTTGTAATGTTTTATGGCTTTTCACAAGCACAGGGCGTCTCAGGAACAGTATCTGATGAAAATGGCCCTTTACCTGGAGCAACAGTCTTGGTAAAAGGTACTAGTACAGGAACTACAACCGATTTTGATGGAAACTATTCCATAAATGAAATAGGTTCTGATGCTAAACTAGTCGTAAGTTTTATAGGTTATGTAACACAAGAGGTTGCAGTTGCTAGTAAAAGTGTAGTAAATATAACATTAGTAGAAGACTCAAGTGAACTAGATGAGGTTGTGGTGACTGCTTTAGGTATTAAAAGACAAAAAAGGTCACTTACCTATGCAACTCAAAAAGTAAGTACTGAAGAGATCTCAAAAGCAAGACCTTTAAATGTTGTAAACAGCCTTTCTGGAAAAGTAGCTGGTATCTCTGTAACTAGAAGTGGATCTGGTGTTGCTGGTTCTTCTAAAGTTGTTTTAAGAGGAAGTAGATCTATTTCTGGGGGTAGCCAACCTATCTATGTTATTGATGGTGTTGTTGTTGGTAATGGTATTGAAAATATTAGCCCAGATGATATTGAGTCTATCGATGTATTAAGAGGCCCTAATGCTGCTGCACTTTATGGTAGTAGAGCAAACAATGGGGCAATTGTTGTGACTACAAAATCAGGACAAAACATTGGTAAAAAATTCGCAATAAATATTAGTAGCACAATTACAGGAGAAACTGTAAATATTCTTACTGATTATCAAAATGAATTTGGTCAGGGTGTTGATGGTGTTTATAGTGCAAACACAACAAACTCATGGGGACCTAAAATGGATGGTCAATCAGTAGCACATTGGTCAAATGATTCAAACTTTGGGTCAACCCAGTATAATTTTAGCCCACAACCAGATAATGTGAAAGATTTCTTTCAAACAGGATTTAATTTAGCCTCAAATGTTTCAATATCTACAAATAATGAAAAGACAAGTACTTACTTCTCATATACCAATACAAAGGCTGTTGGTATTGTTACAAATAATGAACTTAAAGGGCATAACTTCAGTGTTAGAGTTAGTTCAAAAATAGCAGATAAACTAACAATAGACGGAAAATTGAATTATATTCAACAAACTATTGATAATGAACTAGATCAAGGAGAAAGTTTTTCTAACCCTATTAGGCATGCTTTACGTTTGCCAAGAAATATTAGCACTCAAGATGCTCAGATTTTTGAGTATAAAGATCCTACAGGAGGCACTTTACAACATTATTGGAAACCTCATGATAATGGAGGTGCAAATCCGTATTGGACAATTAATAGAAACCTAAGTGAATTGGTAAAAGATAGAATCTTAGCTTCAGCTTCATTAAGCTACGAATTAACACCCGAGTTAACTGCTCAAGTAAGAGCCTCTATAGATAAACTTAATGCGTCAAAAGAAACTAGATGGTATAATGATTCTTATATTATTGCTGATAATGGAGATTATTTTACAAGGAATGGTCAGGGTCAAGAATTTAGTGGTGATCTATTATTATCATATAAAAAAGAAATTAATGATGACTGGAATTTCAATATCAATGCAGGTGCCAATTATAATCAAATAGATGTTAAAACTGTAAACACAAGAAATAATGGTTTAAATGTAGCTAACTTATTTGCTGTAAATAATGCAGTAGGTATTAGTGTAACACAAACTGTTTTTCCTAAAATTGTAAATTCAATTTATGGTTTTGGACAAGTTTCGTATAAAAATGCTGTTTTCTTAGATGTTACAGGACGTAATGATTGGAGTTCTACATTACCTTCTGCAAACAGATCCTATTTTTATCCTTCAATTGGTTTAACTGCTGTACTTAGTGATTTGGTTAAACTTCCTGAGGTTATTAGTTTTGCAAAAATAAGAGCATCATGGGCTCAAGTAGGGAGTGATACAGATCCTTTTAGACTAGATAGAGCAGCAAATTTAGGCTTAGGTGGTGCTAATGGTGTTGTTGAAATTTCTCCTATAAAACCTGTAGAAGATTTAAAACCTGAAAAAACAGTATCAACTGAAATTGGTTTAGATTTACGATTCTTAGAGAATAGAATTGGTTTAGATTTTACGTATTATAAGTCCAATACTACAGATCAATTATTTGCCACGCCTGTACCTAGTCCTTCAGGTGCATCAAGTGTTTTTCAAAATGGTGCAAATATTCAAAATACAGGGGTTGAAATTATTTTAAATTTAGTTCCTATTAGAACCGAAGATTTTACTTGGGATCTTGATTTTAACTTTGCAAAGAATACGAGTGAAGTTCTTGAAATTGCCGAGGGTTTTAATTCAATAGAATTACCAGGGCGTGATTTCTTACGTAGATATAAAATTGAAGTAGGTAGTCCTTTTGGTAATGTATATTCTAGAGGGTATCAAAGAGATACTCAAGGTAGAGTAATTGTTGGAGCTAATGGTATTCCTTTAGTAACTCCTGGTTTCTCAGTTCAAGTAGCTAATTTTAATCCCGACTGGTTAGGGGGTATTCGTAACTCCTTTAACTATAAAAATTTTAATTTAAGTTTTTTAATTGATATTCGTCAAGGAGGTAGTGTAGTCTCTTTTAGTAATGCTGTATTAGCTGCAGATGGTGCTACATCTGCAACATTAGTGGGTAGAGATGGTACTGCTGTATTTGGTCAAAATGTGTTTGGTAATGAAACCGCAGTAAAAGAAGATGGGACTCCTAATGATATACAAGTAGATTCTCAAGTTTTATGGCAAGCTTTAGGAGGTAGGAACGCACCTGTAGGTGAAGCTTTTGTTAGAGACGCTTCTAATGTACGTTTAAGAGAATTGGTATTTGGTTATTCAATACCGCAAGCAATACTTGAAAAATCACCTTTTGAAACTGCTAGTATTTCAATTGTAGGTAGAAATTTATTCTTTTTCTCTAATAAAGCTGGAGATATAGATCCAGAAGTAACAACTGGTATTACAACTAGAAGTGGGAATGAAGCAGATGGTTTTGAATCATTTTCTCCACCACCAACCAGATCATTTGGCGTCAATATTAAATTCGGATTTTAACAATAAAAAATATAACCATGAAAAATATAAAATATATAATTTTACTCCTCACTATTACCTTAGGTTTTAGTGGCTGTACAGAAGATTTCGATGAGTTAAATACAGACCCTACCAATTTAACAGAGGCTAGTATAGATTTAACAACCATTGGTTTGGTGTTTTCTCAATCGCAACATAGTGCTATGTTACACTTACCCATAGGACCAGTATCATGGTATCCATGGAGGTTTCAAACATCACAATCATTATTTTCTGATATTTATGTACAATATTTTGCAACCACAGCTGCAAATTTCGATTCAGATAAAAATGTAATTGTAGGTGGCTGGAATGCTGCTACTTGGGGAGGATTCTACTCTCATTGTGCACCACAATTAAAATTCTTTGAAGAATTTACTGCAGAAAATGAGTTGCCTGTAGAAAATGCTATTGCGAAAGTATGGAAAACATTTGCTTATAATAGAATTACAGATTTTTATGGTCCAATTCCTTTTTCACAATTTGGAAATGGAGAAACTTCTGTACCGTATGATTCACAAGAGTCTATTTATAAAGCTGCATTTACGACTTTAGATGAAGCGGTTGCCGTTTTAAAAGCCAATTCTACTGGTACAACAGTTTTAGGAAATAATGATGGTATTTACAATGGAAATGTTGAGAATTGGTTAAAATTCGCAAATACATTGCGTTTACGTTTGGCTATTCATATAAAATATGTAGAACCTGCATTAGCGAAAACTGAAGCCGAAAAAGCTATTGCCGATGGGGTAATTGAAAGTAATGCTGAAAGTGCTTTACTAGCTACATCACCTAGCTCTAAAAATGGTTATAATGTAATTACTGCATGGGGAGAGTTTAGAATGAGTGCTGCCATGGAAAGTGTATTGAAAGGTTTTAATGACCCTAGGATGTCTGTTTATTACACACCTGCTACCAATGGAGATTCTGATGGAGACGGTATACCTTACGAAGGTATGAGAAACGGGCAATCAAAAGGAGATAAAGGAAATGCTGCTCTAGATTTTAATGGATCAAATTCTGACATGGGAGCTCAATGGTTACCAGATGCTTTAGCTGATGGTACACCAATCAAAGTTATGCGAGCTGCAGAAGCTTACTTTCTAAGAGCAGAAGGATCGCTTGAAGGCTGGAATATGGGAGGTACTACTCAAGAATTATATGAAAATGGTATCACAATGTCTTTAGCGGAATACGGTGTAACAAATGCTGGTTACATGACTAGTGCAAACACACCTGCTGCTGTTGGTGATGTAAATAATACACCTGCTTTATCTAATATTTCTGTTAAATTTGATACGGGAGGTTCAATAGAAAGAAAATTAGAGCAAATAATGACACAAAAATGGTTAGCTTTATATCCAGATAGTTGGGAGTCATGGACAGATGTTCGTAGAACAGGGTATCCTAAATTATACGATAGGTTAAATTCTGACAACCCAGATGTACCAGCAAATATGGTTATGAGAAGAGTGACCTTTGTAACAGCAGAATATGATAATAATACCGAAGCTGTAAATGCTGCTATTACTTTACCAGAAATGAATGGTGGGGATAAAGGAAGCACTAAACTTTGGTGGGATAAAAAATAGTAAAATATTAGTAAATTGAATTAGTTTTAAAACACCAATAGATTTATTTATTGGTGTTTTTTTTACCTAATTTCACATTCCTGCTTGTTTTTCATAAAAACAACCTCAACGAGATATTTTGAGGTTTTATAGTTTTTAAAAAAGTTAAATACATCGTTATTGATAAATTACAGTACAAAATTTATGACGTCTTCTATAAAAATTTCCTTACTCCTATTACTTTCTGTTTTTTTATCATGCAATAAATCTGATACTAGTAAAATGTTTTCCTTACTTTCTTCAAAAAGGACAGGAATTAAATTTAAAAATCCAATTAAAGAAACTGAGAATTTTAATGTACTTGAGTATGGGTATTTGTACAATGGCGGAGGTGTTTCTATTGGAGATCTAAATAATGATGGTTTGTCTGACATCTATTTTACAGGAAATTTAGTTGGTAGTAGATTATACATAAATAAAGGTGATTTTAAATTTGAAGAAATAGCAGAAATAGCAGGTGTTTTTGCCGAAGGCTTATGGAATACAGGTACCACAATGGCAGATGTAAATGGAGATGGTTATCTAGATATTTATGTGTGTAGGTCAGCTGCAAAATCAGCTGATAAAAGAAAAAACCTATTATTTATTAATAATGGAGACCTCACTTTTACAGAAAAAGCTAATGAATATGGTATTGCAGATTCAGGATATTCTACACAAGGTTCATTTTTTGATTATGATAATGATGGGGACTTAGATCTATACGTACTCAATCATTCAACACAAGAATACGCAGGTTTTGGGCAAATCACATCCAAACTAAAACATCGTAAAAGCAATGACTCTGGTGATAAAATCTATAGAAATGATAATGGAAAGTTTGTTGATGTAAGTGATAAAGCAGGTATTATTAATAATGTACTGGGTTTTGGTTTAGGAATAGCCGTGTCTGACATTAATAATGATAATTGGTTAGATATTTATATCTCTAATGACTATAACGAACAAGATTACCTATACATTAATAATCATGATGGTACGTTTACAGAAAGCTTAGATAAATATATAGAACATGTACCCCTTTACTCCATGGGTTCTGATGTAGGTGATATAAATAATGATGGTTATACAGATATCATAGCATTAGATATGTTGCCTGAAAGCAATTACCGTCAAAAAATGGTGTCAGGTCCAGATAATTATGATAAACATAGTCTATTAGCAAAATCAGGATTTTACAATCAAACCATGAGAAACATGCTTCAACTCAATAATAACGGACAATCTTTCTCAGAAATAGGTCAATTCTCTGGAATTTCAAATACAGATTGGAGCTGGTCTCCTCTGATAGTCGATTTAGATAATGATGGGTATAAAGACATCTATATAAGCAATGGCTATAAGCGAGATTATACCAATATGGATTTTATTAATTACACTGTTCAAGAACGATTGAATGAAAAAAAAGGAACAAATAAAAAAGAAATTATTGAAGAATTTTTGAAGAAAATACCCTCAACCATTATTGAAAATTATACATATCATAACAATAAAGATTTAACTTTTAGCAAGGTAAATACTGATTGGGGCTTGAATCAAAAATCACTTTCTAATGGTGCTGCTTATGCAGATTTAGACAATGATGGAGATTTAGACCTTGTTGTAAATAATATTGATCAAGAAGCATTTGTTTATAGAAACAATTCTGAAAT
>CAYRZY010000184.1:0-6504 GCA_964428855.1 uncultured Flavobacteriaceae bacterium | reverse complement strand
GTTGCGAAATAACAATTTTTCTATCTTGAAGATTTTCTTCATTAAAAGCAGAAATATGTTTTGTCTTAGCAGCTACTTTTAAATTTAACATTTGATTAAAATCACAGTCGTACAGCCAACCATCCCAACTTACAGAAATAGTATTGGTACACATTACATTTTGTACGGCTTGTGGGTTATAAGCTTCAACTAATGCATACATATAATCTCCATAATTATCAGTTGCAATTAAATAATCTAAAAACCGACTGATTGGCAAGTTGGTAATGGTAAATAATTGATGAAAATCTATACTAAAATCTTCTTTAAGAGCCTTTTTAAAATCTTGCTCTAAAGCTTGCTGATTTCCTGGTAAGAAAGCCCCTGAGGGATTGTAAACCAAATCTAATTTTAAAGTGCTATTTGGCATTCCATAGCCTAAGCTATTTAATTCCTGTAAAGCTTTAATTGATTTATCAAAAACACCATTTCCCCTTTGTTTATCTGTCTTGCCACGTGTATAATGGGGCATTGAAGATACGATATGAATATTGTATTTTTTAAAAAATTGAGGTAGGTCATAATATTTTTTATTGGCCTTAATGATTGTTAGATTTGATCTTACAATAAAATCTTGAACTCCAATTTTAGAAGCTTCTTCAACAAACCATCTAAAATTTGGATTCATTTCTGGTGCTCCTCCAGTAAGGTCTAAGGTATGAACTTGAGATTTTCTTAGCACATTCAAACACAGTAACATGGTTTCTTTGGTCATGATTTCTTTACGATCAGGCCCTGCATCTACATGACAATGTGCACATACTTGGTTACACATATACCCTAAATTTAATTGTAAAATCTCTAATTTTTTAGGAACTAAAGGAAATTGATTAGACTTTTTTATTTTTTCTGCAAAAGTGGGTAATTCATCCGACGCAAAAATACCATTAGACAATATTTCTAACTGACGTTTTGCATTTGCTAAATCACTTTTTCTTTTCTTTAGAGATTGTACTGCCATTATAAAATTTCACTTTTATCAATCATAAACTAAGCTTACTTAGGTTCAGACGAAAAATAGTTGCCAAATTACATTTCTAATTTATTAACTTTATTCATCATTTGTACACTAACAACTAATGTTGCTCCACTTTTAATAGCAGCACCTACATGTACAGCCTCCATCATTTCCTCTTTGGTAATACCACGTTGCAGTCCGTCTTTAGTATACGCATCTATACAGTATGGGCATTGTTCGGTATGGGCTACTGCTAATGCAATTAGAGATTTTTCTCTTGCAGACAGAGCTCCTTCTTCAAAGACTTTTCCGTAGTATTCAAAAAATTTATCTCCTAATTCTTTACTCCAATCAGTAATATTTCCAAATTTTCTTAAATCTGCTGGATCGTAATATGTTTTTGACATTTTTAAAAATATTAGTTTATATAAATATTGATAGATATTCTTATCTAGAATATCACAATAAGAATAATAAAAGTTTTATGTAAAGATACATTATCCATTACTATGGTCAAGTATAAAAATAAGTATTCACAATTAGAAATGGTGTGTATTTTATTTTGTTACAGTGATATATATATCAGCTTTAGCTTGTCCTTCATAACCTAAAATTACTTCTACAAATTCATTATATGTATACTTAAGTTTTAAGGTGTTACCCGTGAAGTCAATTATAGTATAATCAATTGCTATACCACCAGAGGTAATGGTAATAATATTATTATTGAGTGACCAATCTCCATTTAGTTTGACACTTTCGACACTTTCTTCAGTTTGAAAAAAGGTTAAGTAAGTTAATGTGGTAACATTAGTGAATGTTCCTGTAGATGTTGCTTTGTTTGGAGCTTGACTAAAAGTTGCTTTTGCATTGTTAAAATCTTTACCTACACTTTTAAATTTAGCAGGTACATCAATACCTTCAACTTTTGTTTTTACTTCACCATTTTTGGTGAAAAATGCTGTAACTGTCCATTCTCCTTCAATGTCATTTGTAGTTACTGTTCCTGAATATTTTTCTGATGAACTGTCATCATCACTTGTAGTGCAAGAAACACCTATGATACTTACCATTATAATTACAAATATTTTTTTCATTTTGTATTTTTTAAATCCATTCTTTTCTTAAAAGCAACTGCTCAATATGTGCATAATGATGCAGAGAATGCCAAGCATAAACTCCGATGTTTTCAGCAATTGAAACTTCTATATTACCTTCAGGGTGGATAAATACTTGTTTCAATTCATCATCATTTAAGCCTTTTAATAAATAAACCCATTTGGCATGTAAGGCACTAATTGAATTTAATGAGAGTAGGATAGGAGCTGATTTGCTATCATATAATTCAGCCCATCTATCTTCAAAATAAGCTTTAATTACTGGCTTGTCCTCAGTTAAAGCCCATTTAAAACGAGTATAACTATTGTGATGGCTATCAGAAATATGATGTATGACTTGTCTAACCGTCCATCCTTTAGTGCGATAAGGTGTGTCTAATTGTTCATCAGTCAAGTTGTCAACCAAAGCTACCAATTGCTTTGGGAAGTTTTCTAAAATAGCAATCCACTTTTCAATATGATTAATGGTTACAGAAACAGGAAGTTTAAACTTCCCTATAGGATATTTTAGATGATCTAAATCCAAAATTTAGTTTTATTAAATTATTGTAATCCTGGTATTTTAACCATTTCATCAACATCTTCTGTATAATCAACACCATCAATTCTAAAACCAAAAAGGTTGAAGAAATCTTCTGAATACCCATCTAAATCTCCAATTTGAGCTAATGATTCAGTGGTGGCTTGTGGCCACAATTCTTTTATTTGTGCTTGAACGTCTTCTCTCATTTCCCAATCATCAACACGTATTCTGCCTTGTTCGTCTGTAGCTGTGTTTTCTGCATACAATCTATCTTTATACAAACGTTGAATTTGCTCAATACATCCTTCATGGATGCCTTCTTTCTTCATTATTTTATAAAGAAGAGCAATGTATAATGGTATCACTGGTATTGCAGAACTTGCTTGAGTTACCAATGCTTTGTTAACAGATACATAAGCTTTACCGTTTAAATCTTTAAGGATGTCAGTAATTGTAAAAGCAGTAGCTTCTAAATGATCTTTGGCTCTACCGATAGTCCCTTTTCTATAAACATCTTCAGTAAGCGAAGGGCCAATATAAGAGTAAGCGACAGTCATAAATTTATCAGACAACAGGTCTTGTTCTTTTAAGGTTTCAATCCACATTTGCCAATCTTCACCGCCCATAACTTTAACAGTATTCTCAATTTCTTCTTCTGTACAAGGCTCAATAGAAATGTCTTTTACTACGCCAGTATGAAAATCAACGGTCTTGTTAGAATACGTTTTACCAATAGGTTTTAGTACAGATCTGTGTGTAATTCCTGTTTTTGGATCTAACCGAAGAGGAGAAGCAAGGCTATAGATGACTAAATCTATTTTTCCTAAATCGTCTTTAATTAATTGTAATGTTTTTTCTTTAATTTCATTAGAAAAGGCATCACCATTAAAACTCTTAGCGTATAAACCTGCTTTATGAGCTTGTTCTTCAAAAGCAACACTATTGTACCATCCTGCTGTTGCTGGTTTTCCTTCTTCTGGTGGTTTTTCAAAGAATACACCAATGGTTGAAGCATTAGAACCAAAAGCACTTGTAATTCTTGAAGCCAGTCCAAAACCTGTAGAAGCACCAATGACTAAGACCTTTTTGGGGCCGTCAATAGAGCCTTTAGATTTGATATATTCAATTTGATTAGATACATTTTTAGCACAACCTTTTGGATGAGATGTTAAACATATAAATCCACGAGTTCTAGGTTCTATAATCATTAATTTGTATTTAGTTTTTTTAGATAATTTACTGTTCAAGCAGTAGCAACAAAGTTAAGTTTTTAAAATTAGATAGTCAAGTATAAAAAAAGCTCCATTAAATGGAGCTTTTATTTTGTTTACTATTTGAGATTATTTAATACCTACAAGCTCTACATCAAATATTAATGGAGTGTTTGGAGGGATAGCACCGCCAGCACCTCTAGAACCATATGCCAATTCAGACGGAATAACCATACGAGCTTTATCACCAACATTTAAAAGTAAAATACCTTCATCCCAACCAGCAATTACTTGACCAACTCCAACTGCAAATTCAAGTGGTTGTTTACGTTTGTAAGAAGAATCAAAAACAGTACCGTCAAATAATTGTCCTTTATAATGTACAGAAACCATATCGCCTTTATTGGCTTTTTTTCCGTTTCCTTCTTGAATAATTTGATATCTAAGTCCGCTATCTGTTTTAATAAACCCAGCAGAAGCGGCATCTAAAACACTTTCTTGTTGTTGTTTTGCTTCCGCTTCACGTTTTTCTCTTGCACCTTCAAATGTTCTAAAAGCTTCAATGGCATTAAAATTTTCAGCAGCACTACCTACTCTTACTATTTCTAAGCTAGTCATAATGTCGTCTTGTTGAATAGCATCAACAATATCCATACCTTCAACAACATTTCCAAAAACGGTATGCTTATTGTCTAACCAAGGGGTTGCTATATGTGTAATAAAGAATTGACTACCATTAGTTGCTGGTCCAGAATTAGCCATAGATAATACGCCTGGTTTGTCATGTTTTAAATCAGCATGAAATTCATCTTCAAAGCTATAACCAGGGTTGCCTGTACCTGTACCTTGAGGACAACCACCTTGAATCATAAAATCTGGCATTACCCTATGAAATTTTAAACCATCATAATAAGGAGTTCCTTGAGAATGTATGTTGTTTTCTAATTGACCTTCTGCTAAAGCGACAAAATTACCAACAGTACCTGGTGTTTTGTCAAATGTTAAGTTTACTAAAATATCACCTTTTGAGGTGTTGAATTTCGCGTATAATCCGTCTGTCATTTTTTATTTTTTTTATGAGGGGACAAATATACTTTATAAAAGGAATTATCCCAATATTGGTTTGTTATAATTTTCTTGTTTTATCTAGTAAATAGAAATCAGCCAATACCATAGCTGTTAAAGCCTCTACAATGGGTACGGCTCTTGGTACAACACATGGGTCGTGTCTGCCTTTACCATGTACAGTTAAAGCATTACCATTTGTATCAATAGTGTTGTATTTTTGTAATAAAGTAGCTACAGGTTTAAAAGCTACCTTGAAGTAAATATCCATTCCGTTAGAAATACCACCTTGAATACCACCAGAAAGGTTTGTTTTAGTTGAGCCATCTGTATTAAAAGCATCATTATGTTCAGATCCTTTTAATGTAGTGCCTTCAAATCCGCTACCATATTCAAAACCTTTTACGGCATTTAAAGAGAGCATGGCTTGACCTAACCTAGCATGAAGTTTATCGAAAATAGGTTCGCCAAATCCGATAGGCACATGTTGAGCAACACAGGTAATTGTGCCACCAATAGTATCGCCTTGTTTTTTTATGTGTTGGATGCTTTCAATCATTTTTTCTGCCATTTCAGTATCAGGACACCGTACTGCATTCGATTCCGTTTTGGAGAAATCTAATTCCTGATACGGTTTTAGCAAAGAAATATCACCAACCGAAGAAGTAAAAGCATTTATTTTTATAGTATTTAACAGTTGTTTGGCAATTGCCCCAGCGACAATCCAATTGGCAGTTTCACGAGCAGAAGATCGTCCGCCACCTCTATAATCACGAATTCCATATTTTTTGGTATAGGTAAAATCGGCATGAGAAGGTCTAAATGTATTTTTTATATCAGAATAATCTTTTGATTTCTGATTGGTATTTTTAATAATAAACCCAATAGATGTTCCTGTAGTTTTTCCTTCAAAGATTCCTGATAAAAAGTCAACAGTATCAGGTTCTTTACGTTGGGTGACAATAGCTGACTGCCCTGGTTTACGTCTGTCTAATTCGTGCTGAATGGCTTTGATATCTAGTTTTAATCCTGCGGGACAGCCATCAATAATACCACCAATAGCGACACCATGTGATTCGCCAAAAGTTGTGAGTTTAAATAATTTTCCGATTGAATTGCTCATTTGACAAAAATAGTAAAGATTTTATACTATAGCTTATTAATCTAAAGAATTCCTTGACGCTTTGCGTTGGGGTTTCCAATTCACCTCTCCTTTGGAGAGTTCGTAATCGCATTGAGCGATTAGGGGTGAGGTAAACATAATTTTAGTTTCGATGTAGAAGGTCAAATGAAACGAGAGAAAGGCCTCAGTAGTACTATCTCAAGGATAGTTAGTTTTAAAAATAAACAGTAAAAATGGTCATTAAGAGACAATGAAGGTGTAATGTCTTTAAGGTTTTAAAAAAGATAAAAATAATCTTGTTTTTTTTCAAACTAATTAAAAAAGCTTTCTATATTTGCAACCGCTAAAGAGAATTGGCAGTCCCGAAGTTTCGGGAGGTCAAATGCGGTAATATCGGCTCTGAATGCATACCAGGAGAATTGGCAGAGTGGTCGAATGCGGCAGTCTTGAAAACTGTTGAGGGTCAC
>CAYRZY010000183.1:0-6519 GCA_964428855.1 uncultured Flavobacteriaceae bacterium | reverse complement strand
TCATCTAGTAGAGCAAGAAGTAGTGCACCTTCAAGAAGCTATAGCCCATCAAGAAGTAGCTCTTCTTCAAGATCATCTTCTCCTTCAAGAAGCTCATCATCAAGAAGTAGTAGCAGGTCAAGCAGACGCTAACAATTTAAAATCTTCCCGTTCTTTAAACAAGAGCGGGAATAAACTGAAAATTTATTTTTTCAGAAATCTCACAATAAATAAATTCAAAAAAATGAAAAAAATTCTATTTTTAATAGGAGGATTACTTTTGTCCTCTATCACAATCAACGCTCAAGTAATAAGTAACTTTGACGGAGCTGTACTGTTCTCTGACGAAGACAATAACGGTACGGCAAGATACAATGCTATGAGTGGAGCCTTTGGAGCCTTAGGCGGTGATTTGTCTGCTACAGACATTAACCCAGCTGGTTTATCAGTATTTAATCGTACCGAAGCAGCTATAACTTTAGGGCTGAGAAATACTGACATTTCAACAAGTTTTTACGGAACCAGTACCGCTAACAATAATAGTTATTTAAACATGACTCAAGCTGGAGCTGTATTAATTTTTAACAATCCACTAAGTTTAAATTGGACAAAATTTGCTTTAGGCATTAACTATTCAGTAGCTAAAGATTTTGAAAATGATTACAATGTCAATGGTAATAGTGGTATAGCCAATTTTATTATTGGCCCTACTGACACAAGTAATTTAAGTCTTGATCCCTATTTAAATTATGATGATGACACCACTAATGATATTTTTTATGATAATGTAAATGGTCAGTTTTTTGGAAACTATACAGATGGTCAAAATGAAAAAACAACCATTTCATTTGCAGCACAATACAATGATAAATTTCATATAGGTTTGGGTATTGTTACGCATAGATTAGAGTATTATCAAAAAGCTTTATTTGAACATTCTAGTAATGATGGTAATAATAACTTATTAGATGCTTCATTTCTACAAGAATTAAAAACTTATGGTCAAGGTGCTGCATTAAATATTGGAATTATTGCTAAACCCACTCAAGAATTAAGACTAGGTTTAGCTTTTCAAACACCTACTTGGTACAATTTAACTGAAGAGTTTACTGAAGATTTAGAAATTAAAGTAAGTAATAATTCAAATATTTACCGTGAACCAGAAAATTCAACTGTCAATGTTTTTGAATATAGCATCGTTACACCTGCAAAAGCTACTGCTAGTATTGCTTATCTTTTCGGAAAAGAAGGTTTAATTAGTTTAGATTATACCTTTAAAAATTATACAAAGACTAAATTAAAACCATCTAGTGAGTTTGTTGATGCAAATAATTTAGCTTCTACAGACTTACAAAACACTTCTGAACTTAGATTAGGTGCTGAATGGCGTGTCGGTAAAATAGTAAGCTTAAGAGGTGGCTATTATTACAAACAAAGCCCTTATTCAGCTGCTATTGATTCTGATCATGTAAAAGGATTTTCTTTAGGTACAGGCTTTAAGTTTGGTAACACCAAATTAGACCTGGCTTATCAAAAATCAAATAACACTGGTGTTTATGGGTTTGTAAGTGCTTTAAACGCTGCTGAATTAGATATGAATACAGGAAAAATTACAGCAACTCTAGTAATAGGCCTATAACCTAATTTAAATATTTCAATATACTGAACCCAATGCTTAAGTTATATAACTTAAGCATTGGATTTTTCTAATTGCTTGATATAATAAGACGGATAAATTTCATACTTTTTATAAAAAGCTTTAGAGAATGATTCAGCATTTGTAAAACCACATTCAACGGCAATTGCTTTAATTGTATATTTTCTCAACTTTTCATTATCCTTAAGCTCTTGAAAGATATATTCAATTCTTAAATCATGAATATACGCAGTGAAATTTTTATCCATATTTAAGTTTATTACTTTAGATAAATATGTATGATTTGTGCCAAATGATCTTGCTAAACTTTGTAATGATATTTTCTGAGATAAATATTTTTTTTCATCTTCAAAAACTTTCAAGTGACTTAAAATTTCTGCTATAATTTCAGGAGATATTTCATGCTTTTGTGAATTTTCATTAGTAGATTTTGACAACTGCATTAAGTTTTCAAATCTTTTCTTATATACCATCTGCCTCATGATATAGAATGCAAATGCAACGATACTTGTCCCTAAAAAAACAATCAGCCACCAATTTTCTGCTAACGATTTTTCATTCTTTTTCTTTAATTCAGCTATTAAAACTTCTTTTTCTTTAAGTAATTTCGGGGTTTCATAATTTTTAATCAGATTTGGTTCAAAATATTGATAATTTACTTTAAAAACACTATCAACCATAATCAGCTTATTCAAATACTTTATTTTCATTTCAGTATCATCTTTAGAATTATGATATTTTAAAAGTTCTTCAAACAAATCTCTATGATAAGGAAGTAATGCGATATTTTTTAATGTAAAAATAGAATCAGCTTTATTCAAATATTCAATTCCCTCTTCATATTTATCAGAATCGATAAGTGCAAATCCTTTAAAAAAATAGAGATCCATCGCAATTTCTAAATTACTTTCAACATCTATAGACGCTAACAACTCATTACTTTCATTGATAGCTTTTTCATTTTCATTTAATCTAGAATTTATTTCGATAGAAGCAAGTATAAACCAATTTTGAAAATATTTTTTATTATACCCATTATACTCAGATATTTTTTCAAGCCCTTTATCAACATATATAGATGCTGAATCTAACACTTTTAAGTTTATATAACATACTACAAAATTTTGTATTGATGTAAGTTGACTTTCATTATAAAGACTTTCAAAACCAACCCCTTCTCTTACTCTTGCAGACTCTTCTACTTCTTTAATGTATTCATCTTTTGAAACTAGTTTATGTCTCTTTTTTTGCAACACAAGTGCTTCTTTTTGATTTCCCCAAAATGATTTTAATGCAATGAATTTATCTGATATAAAAATTTGCTGGGTTATATTACCTTTTTTTAATGCTTGACTATATGCCTCAAAATAGTTTTTGGTGGCCAATTTTAAATTTCCCTTACTATAATATTCTAATCCTTTTAAAATATAACCTACAGCGGGGTAATTTTTATTTTTAAAACCATTTGTTAGTTGAATGATACTATCAGAGAAGCTTAACCTATCGTCAGATTCACTAATTGAAATCAACAAACGATAAGCTTTTACTATTTTTAAAATATCCTTTTCTTTTCTTGCCTTATTTAAATAAAATCGAATAACTTTCTCTCCTTTTATTGAATCCTTAAAAGGTTTATTAAAAAGGTTTAGCAACTCATCATCACTCATTTCACTTAACACTTCATTTGAAACATCTTGAGAATAAGCTCCTATTGATAAAATAAAAAAGAATGTAAAAAAAACTATTTTCATCTATTTAAATAATCTCAAATATAGACTTTTAACTCTAGAGAGCATAAACATCAAGAATATAAAAGAAAAATACAAACGAGAACTTACAATTAAATTCACACTAAAACCACTACAAACATTACGTAATACCCATCAAACAGAGGTCGTAATATATAAATTACGACCTACTACTCTTGGTTTAAGAACTGTATACCTCTATTTTTGTCTGTATCTTTTAATATTGATTTAAATAAGTTTCAAGACTAAAAACAGTTGGGAAAATTATTATGAAAAAGAAAACATCGTTTTAATTAAAAGAAAAATTACAACCACCTCTTTTGCTATAGAGGTGGTTTTTTTATGAATTTAATCCAAAACAATAAAACCCTAAATTCAAGACTATTGAATTTAGGGTTTAACTATATATAAAACACTTTTTTATATTACATCTCTAATGCTTTTTTAGGGTTATTATGCTTTAAAATTTCTTCTGGTTTTTCCAATGCTTCTTTTACAGCCACTAAAAAACCTACAGATTCTTTTCCATCAATAATTCTATGGTCGTAAGATACAGCAACATACATAATCGGTTGTATTACTACCTTACCATCAACTGCCATAGGTCTATTTACAATATTGTGCATTCCTAAAATTGCACTTTGCGGCGGATTGATAATTGGTGTTGACAACATAGAGCCAAATACACCACCATTGGTTATGGTAAATGTACCGCCTGTCATTTCATCAATCGTAATCTCACCATCTCTAGCACGGATAGCTAAACGTTTCACTTCACTTTCCACTCCTCTAAAAGTAAGTTTTTGAGCATCTCTAATTACTGGTACCATTAATCCTTTAGGCCCAGAAACAGCTATAGAAATATCTTGAAAATCATAAGACACTTTAAAGTCACCATCAATCATGGAATTTACATCTGGATACATTTCTAAAGCTCTTACCACAGCTTTGGTAAAAAAACTCATAAAGCCCAATCCAACACCATGTTTCGTTTTAAAATCTTCTTTATATTTTTTACGAAGATCAAAAATAGGCTGCATATTCACTTCATTAAACGTAGTCAGCATGGCTGTTTCGTTTTTAACAGCAACCAAACGCTGAGCCACTTTACGACGTAGCATTGATAATTTTTTACGATCTCCGCCTCTAGAGCTGTCTTTTACAGGTGTACCCATACTTGGCACTGCATTTACAGCATCTTCTTTGGTGATTCTACCATCTTTACCTGTACCTTTAATAGTGTCAGCAGCAATACCTTTTTCAGCCAGTACTTTTTTAGCTGCTGGAGAAGCTGTTCCACTTGCATAGGTAGTTTCAGTTTCGGGTTTCGGATTTGTGGTTTCGGGTTTTGGCGAATTATCAGATTCATTACCTACTGAAGACTGCTTACTGCTCACTGACTCATCAGGTTTAGCTCCGTCAGTATCAATTAAGCAAACTACTGCACCAACAGCAACCGCGTCACCTTCTTCTGCTTTCAATGTGATAATTCCGCTTTCTTCTGCTGGAAGCTCTAAAGTAGCCTTATCTGAATCTACCTCAGCAATTGCCTGGTCTTTTTCAACATAATCACCATCTTCTACTAACCATGTAGCAATTTCTACTTCTGTAATTGATTCTCCCGGTGAGGGAACTTTCATTTCTAAAATCATAATTCTTCAATTTCCAATAATTAAATTCCAATAATTATAAATAAACGTTCTTTGGTTTTGGATTTTGTTATTTATATTTTTATCCGAATACTTTATCTATTACTCGTTGATGTCTTCTTTTAAATCGTGCACTTGAACCTGCAGCTGGTACAGCATAAAAAGGTCTTGAAGCAACTTCTAATGTAACTCCTGACCATTCTTTGTTGAAACGTTGTAACATATAACTCCATGCTCCCATATTTTGAGGCTCTTCTTGTGCCCAAACATGATTTTTTGCATTGCTATATTTAGCGATTACTTCTTTTAATTTCTCTTGATGTAAAGGAAATAATTGTTCTATTCTAACCAAAGCTACATCTTCTCGTTCTAATATTTCTCGTTCGGCTAGTAAATCATAATAAAATTTACCTGTACAAAATACCAATTTTTTTACTTTTTTAGGATCAACCGTATCATCTATTACTTCCTTAAATTCTTGTTTAGAAAATTCATCCAAACTTGATACTGCTTTCGGGTGACGCAACAAACTTTTAGGCGTAAATACAATTAATGGTTTTCTAAAATCACGCTTTAACTGACGGCGTAAGATGTGGAAAAAATTAGCAGGTGTAGTACAATCTGCCACAGTCATATTATCATTCGCACATAATTGTAAGTAACGCTCCATTCTAGCCGATGAATGCTCAGAACCCTGTCCTTCATAACCATGTGGTAGTAGAATTACAATTCCGTTTTGCAGTTTCCATTTATCCTCTGCAGCAGACAAGTATTGATCGAATATAATCTGTGCTCCGTTAGAAAAATCACCAAACTGTGCTTCCCAAATCGTTAAGGTATTCGGATTTGCCATTGCATATCCATAATCAAAGCCTAATACGCCATATTCTGATAGCAATGAATTATAGATAAACATTTCTCCTTTATTCTCAGGATTCGTATTTAACAGGTTGATACGTTCTTCAGAAACCTCATCACGTAAAATAGCATGACGGTGACTAAAAGTTCCTCTCTCAACATCTTGACCAGAAATACGAATATTATAACCTTCTTCTAATAATGACCCATAAGCTAAAGTTTCAGCCAAACCCCAATCAATGGTGTTGGTTTCTACCATTTTTGCTCTGCCTGCTAAAATACGCTCTGCTTTTCTTAAAAACTTCACTCCTTCGGGTACTGTAGAAACAATTTTAGCGATACCTTTCAATTTATCGTCAGTATACGTTGTGTCAACTGCTTCCAACATTTCTTCAACTCCTTTACGTAAAAATCCTTTCCATGTACTCGCCATAAAGGGTTTTACTTGAGAAGTAGTATCTCTTTTAGACATTTGGAACTGATTTTCTAACATTGTCTTAAAATCTGCCTTTATCTTTTTATCATAAGCTTCATCAATCACGCCTTCACTTATCAAACGTTGTGCGTAAATATCTCTAGGGTTGTCATGTTTTGCTATCTCTTTATACAACTTTGGCTGTGTAAAACG
>CAYRZY010000182.1:0-6555 GCA_964428855.1 uncultured Flavobacteriaceae bacterium | reverse complement strand
ATAAAAATTTTCTTTTAGCTCTTCGGTTTCAACAACTTTTCCACTAGGAGTTTTGTACCAAAGTCCTTTTGGGACATCTTTTTTATCTTCTGTAGCTGTTTGAATTCCTTTATCTTTTCTTTTAAACCAAGATGACATAATAGTAAGTTTTAGATGGGCAAGTTAATAAAAAACAAATCACAAACTACAGTTTTCTGTAATTTGTGATTTGTATTTATCCTTAAAAATTGAAATGTACTATAATGTATCTACATTATTTAAATCTTCAAAGGCTTGTTTTAATCTTGCTTTAAAAGTAAGCTCGCCTTCTCGCATCCATTTTCTAGGATCGTAATATTTTTTATTTGGAATATCGTCCCCGTCAGGATTACCAATCTGAGCTTGTAAATAATCAGATTTTTCTGACATATAATCTCTAATTCCGGTCATAAAACCATATTGTAAATCAGTATCAATATTCATTTTTATTGTTCCATAACCAATGGCTTCTCTAATTTCTTCAACTGTAGAACCAGAACCTCCGTGAAATACAAAATCGATATGATTTTCTTCAACACCATATTTTTTAGTAATAAACTCTTGAGAATTTTTTAAAATTTTTGGAGTTAATTTTACATTACCAGGTTTGTATACTCCATGCACATTTCCGAAAGCTGCAGCAATTGTAAATCTTGGGCTTATTTTAGATAATTCTTCATAAGCATAAGCAACTTCTTCAGGTTGAGTATATAGTTTTGAATCATCAACATCAGTATTATCTACACCATCTTCTTCACCACCAGTAATACCTAATTCAATTTCTAACGTCATTCCCATTTTACTCATACGAGCTAAATATTGTTTACAGATTTCAATATTTTCTTCTAAAGGTTCTTCAGAAAGGTCAATCATATGTGAACTGTATAGAGGTTTTCCTGTTTCAGCAAAATGTTTTTCGCTGGCATCTAATAACCCATCAATCCAAGGTAATAATTTTTTTGCACAATGGTCTGTATGTAAAATTACAGGTACTCCGTAAGCTTCTGCAAGTACATGAACATGTTTTGCACCAGCAATGCCTCCAGCAATAGCTGCTTTTTGATTTTCATTCGATAAGCCTTTACCAGCTACAAATTGAGCTCCACCATTAGAAAATTGAATAATAACAGGTGCATTTAATTCAGCTGCAATTTCTAAGACACCATTTATAGTGTTAGAACCAATAACATTTGCTGCTGGTAAAGCAAACTTTTTTTCTTTAGCTAATTTGAATATTTCTTGTACTTGGTCACCTGTGGCAACTCCGGGACTTATTTTATGAGACATAATTTTTTAGGATATTAATGAACGATAAAATTACTAAAATTAAATAGGATTTAGAGATAAAAAAACGAAATCGTTATAGATTGTTTTAGAATTTAGTAAGAGGTGTTATTTATTTTAAAAAGGATAATTAATACCAATATTATAAACGGCATTTTTAAAATTATAATGTTGAAACCATTTATTTGAAGATTGTAGATATGGTTCATAAGTTTTAAAACCTGTGTCAAATCTAAAAACTAAAAAGCTAAAGTCATACCTAATACCAATGCCAGAGCCAATTGCGATTTCTTTTATAGATGAAAACCCTTTAAATTTACCTTCATTGGTTGACACTTTTGAGTTTGTAATATCCCAAATATTACCAGCATCAATAAAAAGAGCACTATGAAGACTGTTTAAAACTTTAAAACGATATTCTAAATTTGAAGTTAACTTTAAGGTGCCTGTATTAAATTCTAAACTACTATTTTCTGAACCTGGACCTAATTTAAATGTATTCCAAGCTCTAATATCATTTGAACCACCGGCTCTATAACTTCTGCTAAAAGGAATATCATCTGAATTACCAAAAGGAATTGCTGCACCAATAAAGGTTCTATGCACTAATGAAGAGGTAGGGTTAATGCCCCAATATTTTTTAAATTCTATTTCAGGTTTGATGTATTGTGCAATGCTTAAGCCAAATAATTCTTTTTTAGATCCATCTTTAGGACTTTTAACAAATAGAGAGGTAATACTACCAGATGAAATCAACCTCCCCATAAACGTAGAAAAGTTATTATCTTTAAAGCTTTCTCTATTGTTGTAATTATAGGTATAAGAAATTACTGGTACTAAAAAATCTTCAGTTAATATATTTCTACGTTCATCTACACGTTGTACTTCTAAAAATTCTTTATTGTTTAGTGTTTTGTTATTAGGAGTTAAAAAAGCATCAATAAATTTTAAGATTGTATCATTGTTTTTTAACAAAACCGTATTAAAAATATCTTTTGAGACAGTATTTAGTTTGTCGAATTCTGATATGAATACTTCGGTAAAATATTTATCCTTCCTTAAATTTTTAATGTATTGTACATTCAATAATTCAAATTTATGATGGGTTGTTTCTGAGGTTTTCCAAGTGTAATCTATACCCCCAGCAACATTTCTTCTGTCTAAACCTATATCTCTTTGAATGTTAATATTGGTACGGATATTTGTTTTAGGAGCCATTTTTTTAGGAATAAGTTTTGAAGTATTTATTGGAAAAAAAATTCTAGGAATTTTTAAGGATAGACCAGACCCTATTTCCCAAGCATTTAAACCTAAAAAGGATGAATTGTTATCTAATCCTGTATTTAAAAATGAACCTTGAAAAGATAATTCTAGTACTTCAGCACCTTTAAAAATATTTCTGTTTAGCCAAGAAAACTTTCCTAAAATACCAAAAGGTTTGTTGTTTGAGGTGGTGAATTCTGTATCAACACCAGAAGAAAACTTTTTTAATGGGGTAAGAAAAATATTTGCTGAAAGTGAACCATCTTCATTTTCATCATACTTGATATCTAAAGAAGGTTTAAAATTTTGAAGTTCTCGTAAGTGTTTTCGAGTTAAATCTAGCTCAGTATCTTTATAGACACTATTGGGCTGAATTATAATTGAATTTGCTAAAAATTTAGGATTGTATTTTAGTTTGTCAGTAGCATAAAACGTATAACCTTTATAATGAACAGAATCTTGTATCGTTTTATTTTTATCATTAAATGAGAAGTCTGTAAATACATTTACTTTAGTGACTTTTCTTATTTGATAAGGTTTTGTGTATACACTGTCGTTATCATCAAAAATCCGATCGTAAATTTTTAATGAGATATCAATTTTATGAGAAGAATTTAAGGTGTCTATCCAAAATTTCATATTATTTCTCCCAAAGTAATAAACTCCAGAGTTTCTGAAAAGTTTTGTCAATCGTTCTTCTTCTTTTTCAAAATCTGAATAATCAATCTGATTTCCCGAACGGATAAAAGTGTCACTTATATGTTTTTTATAAAGAGAATCTAAGACAGGTGAATTAATAACTGTAGAAATACTATCAATAAAATAAGGATCTTTTTTTGATACAAAATATTCAACAGTAGTTTTTTTATTGTTTTTATTGTTTTTTTTGTAAGAAACTTCAGTATTAAAATAGCCTTTACTTTGAAAGTATTTGGTTAAGGAAGTTACAGATTTTGTTATTTTTAAACTATCAGAAATTACAGGAGCATTTCCGTTTTTTAAAAACCAATAGTTCACACCTTTGTATGCTTTACCTAAGGCAGTTACTTGTTTTCTTGAAAAGAATTTAACTAACCTATCTTCTCTTTTAGGATTTCTTTCTAACCAATTTTCAAAAGTGTTTTCATAATTTAGATTTGCAGCATTATAAAGATATAGAGAAAACGGAAACCCGAGTGCCTTTGTATTAGGTGTTTGTTTTAAATAACTGATAATTTCTGGGCTGGAAGTTTTTTTATCATTAACGGTTATAGTGTTTTTAGTTAATAGATGTTTTCCTTCTGGAACTCTTTTGGTTACATTGCAAGAAATAATTACAACAATAAATAAAAAAAATACTATTATTTTAGCAGAATATTTATACAATGAAGTTCAATTTTTTAAGGGAATGCAATTATTTACAAGTTCAAAAATACTACTATTTCAATGTTAAGCAAAAATCAATCCAAATTAATAACGAGTTTACAGCAAAAAAAGTACCGAAATCAGCATCAATTGTTTGTCGTTCAGGGCGTAAAGGTTGTAAATGAATTTTTGAAGTCTAAGTTTCAATTAGAAAAAATATTTTGTACAGAAGATTATGAGTCCTCAATTGAAGAATATGCCCCTCAGTTAATATCAGAAAATGAACTTTCTAAGATTGGTAATTTAGCAACACCAAATAAAGTGTTGGGTCTTTTTAAAATTCCAAAAGCTGTCGATTTAGTTGATAAAGGATTGGTTTTAGTATTAGACACTGTAAATGACCCTGGTAATTTAGGTACAATCATTAGGTTGTGCGATTGGTTTGGAGTGTCACAATTGGTTTGTTCTAAAACTACGGTAGATTGTTATAATACTAAAGTGGTGCAAGCCACTATGGGTTCTTTGACTAGATTGCCAATAATCTATACTGATTTACAATCATATTTACAGCAAACAAAATTGCCAATATATGGAGCTGTAATGCACGGAGAAAAAATACAAGGCACATCAGAAAACAAAGATGCAATTTTAGTTATGGGTAACGAGTCTAATGGTATTTCTAATGAAGTAGAAAAATTAGTAACTTATCAAATAACAATACCTAGATATAATAAAGATAGTTGTGTAGAGAGTTTAAATGTTGCTACTGCAACAGCAATTTTATTAAGTGAATTTAGAAGATGATGAAAATTGTTTAGAGTTCAGATTTTTCATTTAATGCCTACTCAAAAGTTAAATTGATAAAAACTCCTCTTGTACCAAAATAATCAATGGGTCTTGTCCAAGGGCTGCTTGTAGTGTCGTCTGGCACAATTTCATTATTGATAGCAAATACACCACGAATGGATGGTGACAGTTTAAAATGAGGTAAATACAAGTCGACTCCTAAGCCTATTTCATACATGAAGTTACTTGTTTTCATTCTAAATTGCCCTTGAGAATTGTCGTCAGAATTATTTTGATTACTTGAGAAATTATAATCGTAAGAAACACCTCCAATTACAAAAGCACGCATATTATCCAATCTATCTGTTCTAAATTGTAGTAACAAAGGCATTCTAAAATAAGTAGCAGGTACTTTTCTTATCCTGTCTTTATCAGTATTAGGTATAGTAGGGTTTGTAAATGTTAAAGTTTTTGTATTACTAGACAGTCCTGGTTCAAAACGTAAATTTAGATTGTCGCTTATATTATATCCTAAGACTAAACCTATATTAAAACCGTATGTTTCTTCAACATCAACAAAAGAATTTTGAAGATCGTAGCTTATTCTATATCCTTTTTTGTTGATTCCTAAATAATAACCATAATGAATCTTCTTTTTATCCATATTTGGTTTGTATTCAATCTTGTCTTTTTGAGCAAAAGCACTACCAAATAAGAACATTACACTAACTATACACAAAAATGATTTTTTCATTTATTATTTTTTATTGAAATACTATTTATTTTGTTGCAGTATAAATAGAAGCAGATCCAAAAGTTAAAGGTTTGTTAGTTGCATTATTAAACCCATTTTTTTCTAAAATATTGTTGAATTTTTTTCCATAAGGGAAAACAGCTGCAGATTCTGGCAAATATGAATAAGCTCTTTTATCTTTAGAGGCTAGTTTTCCTATGGTTGGGATGATATATTTTGAGTAAAAATTAAATAACTGTTTTACAGGAAATTTTTCTGGTTGAGAAGTTTCTAAAACCACAAAAATTCCATTAGGTTTAAGCACCCGATAAATTTCTTGCAATCCTTTATCTAGATTTTCAAAATTCCGAACTCCAAACCCCACAGTTATAGCATCAAAACTGTTATCTTCAAATGGCAGATTTTCAGAATCACCTAAGATCATTTCAATCAATTCTCCAAGATTTTTATCTTTCACTTTTTTTATCCCAACTTCTAACATTCCTTTAGAAATATCTAAGCCAATAATTTTTTTAGGCTTTAATTTTGCCAACATGATGGCGAAATCTCCTGTGCCTGTGGCAATATCAAGAATAGTGTCAGGATTTTTATCGCCAACAATTTTCACGACTCTTTTACGCCATTTTACATCTATGCCAAAAGTCATAACTCTATTTAAAAAGTCATAGTTACTAGAAACGTTATCAAACATTTCTGCTACTTGCTCTTTTTTACTAAGTTTAGAATCTTTATAAGGTGTAACTTTTGAAGTCATCTATTTTTTTTGGCAAAGATACATATTCAACTCACCTTTTCTAGTGTTTTCCTTCGAATTTGATGAATTTTTCAGATGCTTTTCTAATTTCCCTCGAAATATTCCTTCAAACTGTAAACGAAGTGTTAATAGAACTACAGGTTATAAGTTAAATTTCTTAACTTCGCTTTATGGTAGATTCTCAGTTAGCACTACAAATTAAAACCTTACCAAACACACCTGGAGTTTATCAATATTTTGATAAAGAAGAAGTTATTTTATATGTAGGTAAGGCCAAGAATTTAAAAAAGAGAGTCAGTTCATCCTTAACAAAAAATCACGAATACGGTAAAACTAGAGTGCTTGTAAAAAA
>CAYRZY010000181.1:0-6578 GCA_964428855.1 uncultured Flavobacteriaceae bacterium | reverse complement strand
GAAATTTTAGGCCTTAGAGGTACTGCCATTACCACATTGCCAGCCAGCATTTGTGCCATGCGTACAGGGGGTAACGTAAATACCGATATTCAGGTAGATGGAGACATAAACGTACTTTGTCCGTAATTGTTGAAATAAAATTAACACCGGTTTTTTGACTTCGAGAAATCATTGATAGAATCCGGTGTTTCTTTCATTAGAAAAGTAACCCAGTTAACGAACATAAAATACCACTTATTTTTTTTAAACCACCACTTACTAGTTCGGTCTAGGACACACTTAATTTGCACCTTACTTTTACTGTATAAACTAAAAAATAGAAAAGCTTAAAGCAATTAAAAATACATAGTGATTTTCCTTTATTGGGTTGGGTGCAAATCACCATCTTAAAGTTAAAATGGTGATACCCCACCCGATGATTAACACAAAAAAATAAAAGATGAAAAATAATAAAATAGTACTCACAGTAAGCTTAGCAATAGCCATGTTGTTTATTTTTCCAAATAAAACAACAGCACAACGCAAAAAAAGAGTAGCAAGGCATCATGTTAAAAATCACCATAGAAAACATATAAAAGCTAGACGAAAAGCACATTACAGATACCGACATTTACCTAGAAGAGGTAAAGTTATACGAAAAGTAGGTGTAGGGTTTTTAGGCATTCGCTTTAGAGGTGTAGGGTTCCGCTTTCATAAAGGCGTATGGTACAAACCTAGAGGCAAACGCTTTGTAGTAGCGGCCGCTCCTTTTGGGATAAGACTTAATGTATTACCCGTAGGTTACAGAAGGTTAACCATACAAAACAGACCCTATTTTTACTATTACGGTACCTATTATGTAAAAATAGATGATACAGATGAATACGAAGTGGTACAAGCCCCTGTGGGTGCTGTAGTAGATGCCTTGCCAGAAGGGTATAAAGTGCTTACCATAAATGGAGCAGATTATTACAAACTAGACGAAGTGTATTTCGAGCCTAGACTAAATAATGATGATAAAGAATACTTTATAGTGGTTAAAAAACCTGCACTATAAAAATAAATAGTTTTCATAGCAATTAGTTTTCATTGAGTATTTGGCATCATTGTTAAAACAATGGTGCTAAGCTCAATGTTTTTAACCCGCAACAGGTTTAAAAGAAAACAGAATGATATAAAACAATAAAATGAAAAATACAAACACATTATATACACTAATTTGTAGTTGTTTTTTACTTACAATTACACTTTCTGCTCAAAATTTTGAATGGGCAAAAGCATTTGGTGGTCAAGGAATTGAAAGGGATCCTTCTATAGCTATTGATGCTTTAGGTAATAGTTATATAACAGGTCTTTTTAAAGACACAGCTGACTTTGATCCTGGTCCTAACATATTTAACCTCACTTCACAAGGTTATGAGGATATTTTTATAGTAAAATTAGATAGTAAAGGTGATTTTATATGGGCAAAAAGAATTGGAGGGGTTGAAGAAGATATTCCTAATTCAATAGCTCTTGATGCTTCAGGTAATGTTTATACTACTGGATATTTCGAAGATGTAGTTGACTTTAATCCTGGAGTTGGAACATATAACCTTACTTCGAATGGAGTTCATGATATTTTTATCTCTAAATTGGATACTAATGGTAATTTTGAATGGGCAAAAAGTATGGGAGGTACAAGTATAGATGATGCTTTTTCAATTGCAATTGGTGCTAAGGAAAATGTCATTACAACAGGTACTTTTAGCAATACTGTTGACTTTAATCCTGGTGTAGGAATCTTTAATCTAAGATCATCAGGATATAAAGATATTTTTATATCTACGTTAAATACAGATGGTGATTTTATAGCGGCATTAAGTTTTGGAGGGGTATCAGATGATAGAGCTCAATCTATAACTCTTGATGATGTGGGTAATATTTATACTGCTGGATATTTTGAAGGAACTGTTGACTTTAATCCTGGAATAGGGGTATTTAATCTTACATCCGAAGGAGATAAAGATATTTATATTTCAAAGTTAGACGCCAGTGCTAGGTTTATTTGGGCAAAAAAAATTGGAGGAACAAATCGAGATGAAGCTTTTTCAATTGCTCTTGATGCTACTGGAAATATTTTTACAACAGGTAGTTTTAGTGGTACTGTTGACTTTAATCCTGGAGCTCAATTATTTTATCATACTTCAGCTGGAGCTAAAGATATTTTTATATCTAAATTAAACACAAACGGGGACTTTATATGGGCAAGAAGAATGGGAGGAGTTGAGGACGACATTGGCCATTCGATTTCTCTTGATGCTAGTGGGAATGTATATACTACAGGGACTTTTAAAGAAACAGTTGATTTTGACCCTAAACCACCAAGTGTATATAACCTAACATCAGCTGGATTTACGGATATTTTTGTTTCTAAACTAGATACTTCTGGTAATTTTATATGGGCTAATAGTATAGGATCATCTGGATCAGAGTACACTAGTTTTTTGACTCTTGATACTTCAGGTAATATTTACACTACAGGCTCCTTCGCATTAACAGTAGATTTTGATCTTGGAAATGGTATTGAGAACCTTACCTCAAAAGGAGATCCAGATATCTTTATCCAAAAACTAAACAATAGCACCTTAAGTGTTTCTGATAATATTTTTGAAAAATCACTGACAGTATTTCCAAACCCAATCCAAGAAAAATCAACTATTGAATTAGGAGCATTGTATGATGATATAACCCTTACTATACGCTCCATTACAGGGCAGTTAATTGCAACTACAAATTATAAAGCTACGCGTACCATTGATTTTAGTATTAAGGGTAACTCTGGGCTCTACTTTGCTGAAATACGTGCAGATAATAAAAGAGCTGCTTTAAAAATAATAAAACAATAAACATTAATCGTTTAATCATAAATAAATAAAGAGATGAAAAAAATTAAAATTGTATTACTAAGTTTAGCCATAAGTTCATTTGTAGCATGTTCTTCAAATGATGATACCGAAGAAATAGTAGAAGAATGTGTTACGTGCAATGCTTATGACCCCGTAGAAGGTGCTACTGTTCCAAAAAGAGAAATATGCAAAGGTGCTAACGGAAATGCTTTTATTCAAGGAACGGATACTACAATAGAATACAATAAATATATAAAAATTCAAAGAAAAGTAACTACTTGTCAGTAAAACATCAAGAAGTTCATTCAATTAAAATAATGAAAAGAAATAATGAAAAGTTTAGTATATATAACAATTACTCTATTCGCATTTACAACTATTTTTGCTTGCCAAAATAATGATGATTTTGATGGAGAAAATGCTACCAATCCATATAAAATAGGTAAAAACCGTTTTACCATAGATTTAAATGGTGATAAACGGGAATATTATGTTCATGTCCCTACGAATTATGATGAAAATGCTAAAACTCCAGTAGTTTTTATGTTACATGGTACTAGTGGTAACGGAAATAAATTTTATAATCTTTCTGGTTGGAAAGAAGTAGGCGAAGTAGAGAATATCATTACCGTTTACCCTTCATCTTGGATGTATCGTATTATTGATAGAGGGCAACTAAAAAACACCACAAAATGGAATGTATATTCAGGTTCTTTTACTTATCTACCAGGAGAAACTCCTAAAGACGATATTAATTTTTTAAAAGAAATTATTAACGAATTACATCAAAAATTTAATGTAGATTCTAAAAGGATATATCTGGTTGGCTTTTCAAACGGCGGAGCAATGGCATTTCGATGTGCTGTTGAAATGAGTGATGTTTTGTCGGCTGTGGTAGAAGCCTCGGGTACTATTCAAGTAGATACATTAGTAAACCCTAAAAGAAATTTACCCATTTTATGGCAAACAGGGAATTCAGATGATGCTTATTTAGGTAATAGACCAGATGTACCTTTAACATCAATTGATAGTTTATTAAATAGCCCTGGTTTACTCCCTTTAATAAATACACATCTAAATTCATTTAGTTTAGATAGTAATTATATACTGTCTAACGAGCCTGGAATAGCCTATGTAAGATATAATCCATTAACAAATACTACAGAAAGGTATATGATATTTGCTTTGATAGAAAATTTAGAACATATGTATCCAAACGGAATTAACCATCCATTTAAAGGGGCAGAAGTACATTGGGAATGGCTTAAACAATTTGTATTGCCTTAGGTGTTACAGCTAAATCGATTCAAGTATTTTATAATAATTGTTATCTCAAATTTAATCAGTCTAATTATTAGAAGTTACAGATACAAAACTTACTTTCGGCACTAAATCACATTTGCTGACGAAAAATAGTTTTCTTCTTTCTGGGAATTCGTACAATAAGCACATACGTTATTTTACTTTTATTATTTAATACTTGAATTTTATAAGAAATTATTTTCAACAAAAGAGAATCATTGGCAAGTTCAGTTGCTTGGTTGATATAATTTAATCTTTGTATATTATTTTTAGACTTGTCTTTGCTATAAATTATAGTATTTATATATACTATCTATTGAAGAACTTTTTATTTGGTTTGGTTTAGTAATAAAACTCTTTTCCTTTTGACAATTAATTAGTAAAAGAAGAATTATAGAGAAGTATAAAAATCTGTTTAGCAACATCAGTTTGTTTCCTTTATTATTGCTAATATAAAAAATAAAAGGTTACATTTTAAAAATGCAACCTTTTAATATCATTGGGTAAACACTAATTACCTTCTTCATCATCGTCATCATCATCGTCATCAGCGGGTGTTTGTTCATCTTCTCCACCTGTATCTGCAATTTCTGCATGCTGAGGTTCTGAAGATTCAATAATACCATCTGATGAGCATGAAAATAAAAACCCATTGAGGAAAACCGTAACTAAAATTAAATTTATTTTTTTCATTTTGTAAAAATTTAAAGGTTAAACAATAGTGTTGCTGTCCGAGTATTTCTCAGATTTTTTTGTTTATTCAACAACACATTAAATAATTAAGAGAGGCCTCTCTTTTGGGAAGTATGAAGCCTTGAAGTAGAGAGATATAATTACTTCCCAATAACTATATCTCTCTACCTCATCGCTTCAATTACAACTGACTAGTTTCTATAGATCAAAATCAGTTTTGAAATATTTCTGGAGCAAATTAAGTGAAGGATTGTAAAAAAATAACGGACAGATTGTATACACTTTTGTCTATAAAATGTCTGGACATTAATGTCCAAAGGTTGTCTGATTTTTTTTGTACTTTTATATAACTAACAAACTGAAAATCATGAAGAAATTACTATTTGAAAAAGCGTTTGAAAAAGCAAAAAAAGCAAGTGGGAAGACTTCTAAAAATGGAATTTCCGACTACTTATCTTATAAAATAACAGAAGATTTTAATTTTCGAATAACCCAAAAAACATTTGTTCGATATTATGAAAAATACATTGAAAGAAATGGAGATGAAGGGAATGATCCTAGAACGGATTTATTAGATGCTTTAGCCGAATATTTAGCATATGAAAATTTCGAAAGCTTTGTATCTCAAAATTTTGGATTAGATAATGAAATTGGACATAATGAAATTACAAATAGTAAAGGAATAGATGTGTTATCTGATGATATAAAAATGAGAAATGATTTTAGGGGGTTTTTCAAAAAAAAGAAAATAACAATAGGGTCAATTATCATTGCCTTACTCATAAGCTATTTAGGCTATGATTTAACAAAAAAAGAATGTATGATTTGGGTTACCAATCACTATGAAAAAATAAAGTGTGATGGAAAAGTAGAAGTTAAATACAATGAGGCTATTTTTAATAATTTAAAACAGATAGATCCAGATTGTAGCTATCTATTTTTTAAACCAAATGGAAGTGAAAATCTGTGGTATGGAAAATCAAGTAAAGGTGAGTTAGAGTTTTTTACTTATCATGGTTTACATCCAACAACTGGACAAACATTGGATCCAATAACTCAATATATGATTGATAAATATATTTGTGAAGAGTAATCATTACATCGGGTAAAACTTCTGTTCTTTACTTTCCCTTCTGCAACACCAAGGTACTCATACAACGGATGTCATTAACATTTACCGTTTTTAAAGGCTCTATAAATGATAGGTTGTGTTTCTTAAGCAGCTTTTTGAGTAGTTTTTTTGTCAATAAAAATCGAGTAGACCCGTCAGGAATGGTATAAACACCTTCTGAAATTTCGTCTACAGTATTTTCGATACCAATATTGGAGGTCATCCGTATAAAAAGAGATCCGTTTACCTTTACAACACGTACCAATTCAGTAAACATTGTTTCAAAATGTTCTGTACTTTTAGCAAAATGCAATACTGCATTTGAAATGACATGATTAAAAAAACTATCCTCAAAGGGAATGGTATCTAAATCAGAAACAATAATTTTATTCTTTATACTAAGATAATTTTCTTGAGCTATTGTTATGGCTTTTTCATCTTTATCTAATCCGTAAATTGTATATCCGTTTTTATAAAACCAATGTATGTTCCTTCCTTTGCCACAGCCAGCATCTAAGATTTTATCATCAAGTTGATATCTTTGTTTTAAAATCTGATCAAATAGATAGATGTCAATAGTACCGAAAATTTCTTTTAATGGTGTG
>CAYRZY010000180.1:0-6595 GCA_964428855.1 uncultured Flavobacteriaceae bacterium | reverse complement strand
GGTGGCGGTACAGGTTTAAATTGATCTGCAGTTTGAATTACAAAAGGGCGAATTTTATCCCAATGAGGTTCTAAACCATCCATATAGGATGGTGGCGTAGGTTGCCACCTAGAAGGGTCGTCAGAATTTACAGTGAATTTTGACATGGTTCTTGTTTGTTTATAATTGTCTTTATCCATCCATGAGCTAACGTGATTTGCTACTTCTAGACCATATGCTTTAGAAGCTTTAAATTCATTTGCATTTTTGGCTTCCCAAACATGATATAGACTGTCTCTATAAACTTCAATGACTTGTTCTGAAAAAATTAATTGTTTACTCAAATCAATATGAGCAATTAATGCTGCCAATTGAAAATTGATAGGTTTTGCTGCGTCTGCTTTTGGGATTGCTTTTAAGTCAGTTACTTGATTTTCTAATGATTGATATGAACTATTATTCTGTGCAATAATTTCATAGGCAGCAATGTTTGGGTAGGTAAAAATTCTACTTGCTACTGGTGGAGAAAAAATATCATGAACCATTATTTTTCCTACTTTATCTACTGATCTATGAAAATCTGCTGAGGTAATTACTATAGGTTCTTGTTTTTGATTACAAGAAACTAACAATACACTTGCTATTAATATTATGATTTGATTTTTCATTGTTCTTTAATTTATTTTTTTAGCTCATAAACCTGAGCTTTGTCATTATTTATGGTAATTATTAAATATGACTTGTTGTTTAAACTTATTATGTTTAGATGTCTAACTGATTTTTGAGTGAGGTCTAATCCTATTTGATTTCCTAAAAGTATATTTTTATCGCTCTTTATCAAAGCTCCTGAAAAGGAATCAAATCTGCCATGAAATGGTTTTACACCAAAGTAATTACCCGCAGCTAAAATTTCAGTTTGACCATCTTTATCAAAATCATATTCTAAAAAGGCTGTGATAGGTGCTACTTGTAAGTTAAGTTGAAATGGGATAAAGGTAAAATGCCCATTCTCATTTTTTAAATATCCTGATTTTAAATTATTCACTTCTAAAACAGTTGCTTTATTTAAAGTTTCCTCACCGAAAAATTGATGGATTGATTTACCTGCAAACTCATTATAACTGTTGAATTTTTTACGAAGGCTTACCAACTGTGCGGCTAGTTCATCAAGTCCGAAGAGAGAATAATATTCTCCATTTTTTTCTGTAGCAATAATTGTTTCTGTACTACCGTTTTCATCAAAATCAGCCAAATACATCTTCATTGGGTATTTGTCAGAGGCTTTAAATTTGGTGTTGACACCCCAATTACCAAGAAGATAATCCATATCTCCATCTGCATCTATGTCAAAAGGAATAATACTCTGCCAAAGACCATTTTGTTTTTTATTTAAAAGCGATACTTCAGTTAAAGCACCATTTTTGTTTTTAAAGAATTTTGGTTGCATCCATTCACCAACAACTATTAAATCTTTAACACCGTCATTATCAAAATCATCCCAAACAGCATCAGTAATCATTCCTGCATTTTGTAATTCTGTATTCTCTGAAAGGGTAAAATTGCCTTTATTATTGATTAAAATATATGAATTAGGAATTTTACCAAAATCATTAGAAACGGAATTACTGGCGACGAATAAATCTAAATCGCCATCATTATCAATGTCATTTGCTTTGATAACCGAGGCATTTTCAAAATAATCAGGAAGTTGTGCTATTTCAAACTTAGAGTCTTTTTGAATGTAATAACTATCTAATAAAGGTTTCGTTTTATTGTAAAAATCAGCACCTCCAGAACCAACAAATAAATCATTTTTTTTATCATTGTTCAAATCAATAATTATAGCTGAAACATCTTCTTTTAAAGAATCATTAACAATTGTAGTTATTACTGTCTCAATGAAAACTGAATCTTTTTGAATGTATACTTTAGAAGGTTTGTTTTTTGAACCTCCAAAGAAAATATCTATTTTCCCATCATTATTCAGATCTCCAATTGCTGTTGCTGGGCCACGATCAGAAACTCGATAAGGTATCAATTTTTGTCTATTGAAATCTATATAGTTATCTTCTTCATGTATAAAATTTATTCCTAAATTACCTTCAATTTTTTTGAAAAGCATTTTTGATTTAGTGTGCTCTGAATTATAGTTAAAAGGTTTTGTGTTTTCGGGTGAGATGGATAATGTCTGGTTGGTAGCCACATCCTTTATGATTTGAAAAGTTTTATTTGGCCAAATAATTTTAATTGAATCAATTTGTTTTATTTTTCCATATCCAAAATGGATGATGGGTTCTGAGGAAGATTGAAACCCTCTTACGGTGTACAGTTCTTTATATTGTTGTATGCCGCTATGGTAAGAGAATACTTTTGTACCAATTCCTAATGTATTTGGTTTAGGATGGTTAAACTTTAATTTTAAATAGTTGGCTTGTTTGTTTGTTCTATTAATGTAGATAGAAGCAGGACTATTGATGTTGTTTATAACAAGGTCTAAATCGCCATCATTATCAAGATCTCCAAATGCTGTTGCTCCTGACACTAGAGAATCATTAGCAATCCATTTTTTTGATTTATCATGAAAAATAAGAGAATCTGAGCCTGAAAAAATATAATTACGTGTCTTACCAGAAGGCATCATTTCAAGTGCTTTTTGGTCGACCAGCTTTGTGTCATTCATTTTTTTTCTAATCTGTTCGTTAGAAATAAACTTGATGAAATCAAGGTCATTGGGTCGTTTAGGAATGCCATTTGAGATAAACAAATCTTGTTCTCCATCTTGGTTGTAATCGGCAAAAAGAGCAGACCAACTCCAATCTGTAGCTGCAACACCACTTAGTAATGCGGTTTCAGTATAATGACCGTCAGGTTGATTTATCTGTAGCATATTACGGGTAAATTGGTAATGATAACCGTATTGCTCTGTACGCATTTTTAAGGTTTGCATATTTTCATCACCTTCAGAAGATTTTACTATCTTTTCATCATCTGAAAGCATGTCTAAAGAAATTAGGTCAGGCAATCCATCATGATTGATATCAGCGACATCATTCCCCATAGAAAACCGAGTGGTATGTCCGAAAAATTCTTTTAATCGTTCTGTAAATGTTCCATCTCCATTATTTAAATAGTAATAATCATCTTCATGAAAATCATTGCTTACATAAATGTCAGGATAACCATCTTGATTAAAATCTGCTGTTGCTACGCCTAATCCATAGCCATTAATCCCACCAAAAATTCCAGCTTGTTCACTTACGTCTGTAAATTTATTACCGTCATTACGCATTAATTTATCACCTGTTTGATAATTTCTTTTTGACCGTAAATCAGCTTTTCCGAAAGATTCTTGTGTATGAACTGCATGATTGAGGATGTACATGTCTAAATCACCGTCTAAATCATAATCTAAAAAAAGTGCATTAGAACTGTAAGATTCAAAATCTAAACCATATTTTTTTGCACTTTCGGTAAATGTTAAATCACCATTATTGATATACAACTCATTATAACCGATAAAACCGTTAATACCAACTACTGCACACACATAAATATCTAGCAAACCATCACCATTAACATCGCCCATTACGGTTCCTGTATTCCAAGTACTATTGCCAGCAATAGTTGCTTTTTCAGTAATGTCTTCAAATTTTAGATTCCCTTTATTAAGATATAGTTTATTTTTCACTTGATTTCCTGAAAAGAAAATATCTGGAAGGTCGTCATTATTAATGTCGCCAATGGCTACACCGCCTCCATTATAAAAATAGAGATAATCTAAAATATTAAGATCATCAGTCTCGGTTATTGTATTGGTAAAAGTGATTCCAGTTTCTTTTGCCGAAGGGTTTTCAAATAATTCACCACCTTTTTGACTACAACCAAAAAGAAATACCGAAATGATGAATATATAACTATAGTTTTTCATTCAACGTAAATATTTTTGGTCTTTCATTATTTACAACAGTAATTATAAATACGTTGCCATTTTTATCTTTAAACTGTTTGATGTGTTTTATTTCATTTCTTAAAAAGAATCCGCTTGTGTTGTAATTTTGCCATGTAAACTCTCCTTTACCATCATTTAATAACACACTACCATAGTTTGCATCTAAACGTGAATATTGAGGCTTAAATTCAAAATTATTACCTCCTAAAACAATGTCAACATTTCCGTCATTATTAATGTCGGTACAAGTAATACCACAAACGCAAGAAAATTGCACTCTATAAGGTAATTTTTTAATGGTAAACTTACCGTTACCTTCATTGATTGCAATAATCGATTCTGAAATGGTTGTCTTTTTTACAATTGTATTCTGAATGATTTCAGCACTATACAATTCATCTATAGATTTTTTAGCATATTCAGAAGCTTTTAAGTTTTGTTTCTTTAAGGATACTATTTGAGTGGTTAATTCCTTTTTCATGTGGATAGGAAGGTCTCTACCGTCAAAGTTTTGAGTTGTGATTTGTTCTATAGTGCCATTATTATCAAAATCGTTTATCCATATTTTCATTGGATTTTTTTCAGAGGTTTTATAAGAGGTATTACTTCCTTGGTTACCTATGATAAGATCTAAATCACCATCATTATCTAAATCGGCAGTTTCAATAACGTTCCACCAACCGTGAAGGTTATCTAGATCGGTCGACATCTTAGATAATGCTCTACCAGTGTTTTTGTAAACTTTAGGCGTTCCCCATTCTGAAACTGTAATCAAATCTTTTTTACCATCACCATCAATATCTGACCAAATAGCATTGGTAATCATTCCCGCATTTTTAAGGTCGAAAGCTAGGCGTTCTGTTGCATCCTTAAATGTGCCATCACCATTGTTTTCTAAAAACAAATGCTTGGCATCTATACCATAAGTGCCTACAACACTTCTAGAGCCTATAAATACATCAATATCTCCATCATTATCAAAATCAAAAGGACTAATTACTGAAGTATTATTGAATGTAGATGGTAAAGTATAATCTGCCTTAGTAAAATTCCCTTTACCATTGTTGAAATACAAACGAGTTAAATAGGTTTTTTCTTCACCAATTTGGTTTCCTCCTGATCCAACCATTAAATCAATATCTCCATCTCCGTCTGCATCAAAAAAGGCTGCGGCAGTATCTTCATAGCTAAGATCTTCTATGAATGCTTTTTGAGTATTGCCACTAATATTACCATTTCCTTTATGGAAGTATATTTGCCCAGCTTGATCTTTAGCTCCTCCAATAAAAACATCTTCATTACCATCACCATTAATATCTGCAACAGCTAAAGCAGGTCCTTCTTGCGAAAGCATTTTAGAAATTAAGCCTTCATAATCAAAATCAGAATACTTATTTTCTTTATGAGCTGTTAATCCTCTGCTTGTTAATTCTTTAAATATTGTGCTTTTTACTTTCTTTTTAGAAAGAGTATATTTTTCTTTAGCATCTATCTGCTTAAATGAAAGAGTTTGGTTTGTTTTAACATTGGTTAATTTTTGAGTACCATCGTTTGGCCAGATAACACGTAAAGAATCAATTTGTTTAGCTTCTCCTAAACCAATAGTCATAACATAGTCCATTGAAGATTGAAAACCTCTTGAAGGAATAAGCTCTTGTACTACAATATTATCTTCATAATATAACTTTACAGTGGTGCCAATAGCAAATTTGTTTTTACCTGTACCTTCAAAGTTTAGTTTAATATAGTTATTTTTTGAAAGAATATCTGTATTATTTCTATATACAAAAGCCTTCATATTTACGTTATTGATAACTAAATCTAAATCTCCATCATTATCTAAATCACCATAGGCAACTCCGTTTGATAAACTAGGTATTTCTAGTCCCCAGTTTTTGGTTTCGTTACTAAAAGTAATATCATGATTATTTTTATAGGCATAATTTGGCTGTGGCCTTACGGGCATTTTATTTATAATAGAATCAACAGCTTGTTTTTTTCCTGTTTTAGCTTCAATCATAATTTCATTAGCAAAAAAATCTACAAAGTCAAGATCTGTTAAATCATGATTTATTCCGTTGGTTATAAAAATATCTCTAAACCCATCATTATCCATGTCAAAAAGAAGACCAGCCCAGCTCCAATCAGTCTTTGCAATGCCACTAAAATACGCTACTTCTGAAAAGGTATTGTTCCCGTTATTCAATTGTAAGGTATTCTGAATGTATTGCTGGTGAAAATCTTTACTTTGTTTTTGTTTAAAAACATTATACCCTTCAAATTCCATAACAGATTTAACACGTTCATCACCTTCCGGTAACATATCGGTTATGAAAATATCTATATCTCCATCGTTATTTACATCAGCCATATCTACACCCATAGCAGAAAGAGATAGGTGAGAGGTCCATTCTTTTATTTCTTCTGAAAACGTACCATCTTGATTGTTGATGTATAAATAATCTCGTTCATAAAAATCATTAGAAACATAAATATCGGGATATAAATCACCATTAATATCACTTATCATTACACCTAATCCGAAACCAATTAGACTTCCATAGATTCCTGCTTTTTCACTTACATCAACAAATTTACCGTTATCATTACGTAAGAGCATATCACCTACGCCTTTAAATATTTTTGGTACTCCTTCCCAGTCTTGAG
>CAYRZY010000179.1:0-6598 GCA_964428855.1 uncultured Flavobacteriaceae bacterium | reverse complement strand
AAATGTTATATGTTGGTGGTGGAGCTGGTATGGCACCAATGCGTTCGCATTTGTATCAATTGTTTAGAACATTAAAAACAAATCGTAAAGTAACCTATTGGTATGGAGGACGTTCAAAAGCTGAATTGTTTTACATCCATTACTTTAGAGCATTAGAAAAAGATTTTCCGAATTTTAAATTCTATATCGCATTGTCTGATCCCGCTGAAGTGGATAACTGGAAAGTAAAAGAAGATATTCATGATGAAGCAGGAGACGGTTTTGTAGGGTTTATCCACCAAGTGGTAATAGATCAATACTTATCAAAACATGAGACTCCAGAAGACTTAGAATTGTATTTCTGTGGACCACCATTAATGAACAATGCAGTTCAAAAAATGGGTGAAGACTTTGGTCTAGCAGATGAAAACATCCGCTTTGATGACTTTGGGGGCTAGACGCGAAACGTCATGCTGAATTCATTTCAGCATCTCATCAATAATAAAATAAAAAACCAACACAATTTGTGTTGGTTTTTTTATTTGAAATTTTGTAAACGACCCTCATGAAACCTTAGGTTGAATGATATTTAGCTGTGAGCTCCTCCCTTTGTGGCCACGCTTTTTGGCGTGGACGGAGGGATTGAAACAGGATTGTTTTTTTTAATTTTAGTATTGTCAATCTCCCCTTTCTTCGCTCAGCAAACTTTTGTTCAGAATTTAAGTCTTTAGAAATGAGCGAATTCATTCCCCTCTTCATCCGAAGAAGGGAGCTTTACTCGTATTTTATGTGGGTATGAATTTAAAATTAGATTGGTATTAGGCACTGCAATCTGTAGTGACTCTATCAATAAGTGTGATATACCAAGCTTCATCAATTTTTGTCAAATAAAAGATTAAGTCTGATTTAGTGTCAATTATTCTAATACTATTCATTTCTATAAAATGAATCTTTTTTATTTCTTCCTTATTAAAATTTTTACTTTCATCTTCTGTTTCATATTTCATAATTTGTGATAGCAAAGGGTTTATTATGGTTTTAGTATAAAACAGACCTTCTTTACTCCAAACAAAATTATCACAATCAAATTCAATAGTATCTTCGGTTAACTTTTGTTGTTTGTTTTCTACACTAACCAAACTATGGTATATAGACCACCCTTTAGTTTTATTAGGAATTTCACTCAATAATTTAAACCTATCAGGAACCCCAATTCTATAAATATCATAAACACCATAATCTTTATGGATATATTTTTCGTTTAACTTTTTTATGTTTTTTTCACTAGCTAGTGTTAGTATTTCTGAAACAGTAATTTTTAATTCTTTTAGATTGATGTCATTTGCTTTAGGAGAGGTTTTAATGTCAATTTCTTGAGCATTACAGTGAGAAAATGTCGTGATTAAGAATAAAGTAAGTAGGATTTTCATTTTTATATGGGTTAGTGAATCATCACTTTTTTAGAAAGTATTTTAGAATTGTCAAGTTGAATTTTAAGAATGTATAATCCTTTAGATGTCGTATTTACTTGCAATAATTGATGATTGCTAAATGACTTTATCTGTTTTCCGTTAAGATCTATCAAATCAATAGATTTAATAGTGTTTTGGGTGTTGTCATAAGTCAATAAAAAATAATCTGAAGTTGGGTTTGGGAAAATTTTCATTTCTACCAATGAAATATCATCAATAGAAAGTGTAGAATTAGCTTCATAAGCACCAATATCATAATCTGCTCCAGCGGGTCTTACGTGTCCGTTTAAATCTACATTTACAATAGAAGAGACGGTATTTGTTCCTGCATCAATAGCTTGAGAGTTTGTAGTCAATTGGTAATTATTAGCACCAGTATTTATAAATATTGAAGCTAATGAACCTGCCAATTGAGAATTGTTGTCAAATCCTAAATTTTGCCATGCAGCTAAGGTAATAGCAGAGCCATCACCAGTTGCACTCATTTTATCATTCAAAACATTATAATCACTTTTAAATTGCGAAGTGCTTTCGGCTGCGATACATCCTCTCCAAGCATGTTGATTGATAATGATATTATTATAGATTTCAGTATTTATATTTGCACCATTCTTTACTAATATTCCCCATCTACCATCTGAAGGGACAATGATTGTATTGTTATAAATTTTTGCTCCGTTGGTAACAATAGCACCATCTCCTTTAAAAAGAGCAATACCTTGAGCAGAGTGGTTGTTGTAAATAAGGTTGTTATAAACTACAGGATTTTTAAGTCCGTCCATATTTAAACCAGCAGCAGAATTATTATCGTGTAAAATATTTCCATACACTTGAGCATCGCTAATAATGCCATCTCCACCAGCAGATAAATCGCCATTCATATGAATCCCAATCCCATTATTTCCATAACATTCGTTATATCTAATAATTGGTCTGTCAGAGCTGTTAGAGACATAAATTCCGTGTTCATCAATAGAATTTGTGCAAACATTGTATTCAATAATTATGTCATTGGTAAAGGCAGTAAAAATTCCTCTTTCAGCATTGTTATCGCAAGAATTATTTTTAATGATACAATGATCAGAAAGAACTACACGTATTCCGTTGCCATTTCCAGGAGCATTGTTTGTTGTAAATCCATCAACAATAATATAATCAGAATTTTCAATATTGATAATATCATTACGTTGAGGTCCCTTTTGATTAATTAACGCATTATCTCCTGTAGCTTTAAACACTATCGGGTTGCTACTGGTTCCGTTTTTATTTCTTAAATCGAAACCTGTATAAGTCCCGTTTTCTACAAAAATAACATCACCAGCCGTTACAAGGTCGGCTGCATGTTGCAAGGTTTTAAAGGCTGTAGAAGCAGTTAGTCCGTTATTTGAATTATTTCCATTATTTGACACATAATAATCTGTGGCATAACTCTGGAATTGGAAAGCTGTAAGAGCTATAAAAAGTAGGATAGTTTTAGAAATATTCATTTTATATAGATTTAATTTATTCTTTAAGAACCATGTCAATACACATTACTGAAGCAAGTATTAAGACTCTAAGAGTGTTGTCTGGTGAGACTTTTTCGTCAATTTTTAACATGTAATTATCTGCAGAAGTAAAAAATTCTTTCCCTATTCCTGCCCATTTTTTACTTACATGTGCAAGTTCAGTATCACCTTTCATAAATTTAAAATCCCAACTAGTCCATTTTCCTTTTAATGTACATAAAACAGTATCATTGGTGTCTAGAACATCAAACTTACCTCCAATTGAAAAGAATTTCTGTTTAAATTTCCCGACAGGCTTGTCTTTTTCATCAAACACTTCAACGAGAGAAGTGAAAATGGAAGTCCCGCGTTTTATAGTTAGCACTTTTTGTCCGCTATTGGTTTTAATTTCAATATGAAAAGGAGTCATCCTTTTGAAGTCCGTAAATCGTAATATTTTAGAGAAAAAACTTAAATTTTCTTCTCTACAATTCATAATCATTTCATTGGTTTCAGGATTATAGATGTCATAATTATTTGATGCTTTGAAGATACCTGTATGCTCTTTTATAAAAAACAAGTTTCGATGTAAGATTGAATTCATAGTTAAAATTGTAATTAAATGATTATTAATAGTTTAATAAACTGTTTTTTAGACTAGTTTATTGTTTGTGTAATGACAAAGTAATATAGTTAAATTCTTATCTTTGGAAAAAAAACAAGAATGTTTCACAAATTTCTACTCCTTATTATAACCCTGTTGTTGTTAGTAAATTGCAATAGTCAAAATAAAAAAGACATGACTGATTATAAATATACCAATGCATTGATAGATGAAACGAGTCCGTATTTGTTGCAACATGCTCATAATCCTGTTGATTGGCATGCTTGGAATGACGAGACCTTGGCGTTGGCAAAAAAGGAAAATAAACTTATTTTAATTTCTATTGGTTATGCAGCTTGTCATTGGTGTCATGTTATGGAACATGAAAGTTTTGAAGACTCTACTGTGGCAAAAATTATGAATCAGAATTTTATCAATGTCAAAGTTGACAGAGAAGAAAGACCTGATGTTGATCAAGTCTATATGAATGCTGTTCAATTAATGACTGGTAGAGGTGGATGGCCATTGAATTGTATCGCTTTACCAGACGGAAGACCTGTTTGGGGAGGTACTTATTTTCCGAAAGAAAACTGGATAGATGCCTTAGAGAAAATATCAAATTTGTACAAGAATGATCCTGCAAAAATAGAAGAATATGCAGCTAAATTAACCGAAGGTGTCCAGCAAGATGGTTTGGTAACTTTAAATACAGCGGATAAAGAATATACAGTAGAAGAATTAGATACGATTGTTTCTAAATGGAAGCAGTATATAGATACTGACCTTGGCGGAAGTGCAGGTGCTCCAAAATTCCCTATGCCAAGTAATGCTCAGTTTTTATTGCGTTATGCTATCCAAACATCCGATAAGAATATGCTAAATTATGTAAATACGACGTTGATCAATATGGCTTTAGGCGGATTGTACGATCAAGTAGGAGGTGGTTTTGCACGTTATTCAGTTGATGCAAAATGGCACATTCCTCATTTTGAAAAAATGCTTTATGATAACGGACAATTGGTGAGTTTGTATGCCAATGCTTATTTAGTTACTAAAAACCCGATATACAAACAGGTCGTTTATGAAACTACGGCTTTTGTAGAACGTGAATTAATGCATGAAAACGGAGCTTTTTATTCATCGCTTGACGCGGATAGTGACAATGCTGAAGGAGAATTAGAAGAAGGAGCTTTTTACGTGTGGAGAAAAGAAGAATTACAACAAATTGTCAAAGATGATTTTAAACTATTTGCAGATTATTACAATATCAATGATACCTTTAAATGGGAACATGAAACTTATAATTTACATAGAACAGAAACCAATGAGTCTATTGCAAAAAAACACAATTTAAGTATTGATGAATTAGAAACTAAAGTTAAGTCTTGGAAAAGTATTTTATTAAAAGCAAGAGCAAAAAAAGACAGGCCAAGATTGGATGATAAAATACTAACCTCATGGAACGCCTTGATGCTAAAAGGGTATATTGATGCGTATCGCGTTTTTGGTGATGAGCATTTTTTAGAAAAAGCATTAAAGAATGCTAATTTTATTGCAAAAGTACAGCACAAAGAAGATGGAGGCTTGTATCGTAATTTTAAAAACAAAAAAAGCTCTATCAATGCCTATATGATAGATTATGCTACGGTTATTGATGCTTTTATCAATTTATATGAAGTTACGTTGGATGAGAAATGGTTGCAAAATGCCAAAAACTTAACCAACTATACTTTTGACCACTTTTATGATGATAAAAGCAATATGTTTTTCTTTACCTCAAATGAAGATAAGGGGCTTATTGCTAGAAAAATTGAAATTGATGATGATGTGATCTCCTCTTCCAATTCAATTATGGCAAATAATTTATTTAAGCTAGGACATTATTTTGGAAACCCTACTTATGCAAAAAATGCGAATCAAATGTTGCACAATGTAAAAGTTAAAGTTTCAGAATATGGAGGTAGAGCTTCTAATTGGTTAATGCTATATTCAAATTACTTAGGTGATTTTTATGAAGTGGCTATTGTGGGTGCAGATGCCAAACAAAGGCTAAAAGATTTGAATCAAGAATACATCCCAAATAAATTAATTGTAGGTAGTGTTGCTGATAGTAAAATGCCTTTATTAGAATATAAATATGATAAAAATAAAACTACAATTTATGTGTGTATTGACGGAGCTTGTCAATTACCCGTAAATGAAACTGCTAAAGCAATAGAACAAATTCGGGTTAAATTTAATTAAAAATTAAAGTCCAGTTTGTTTTGACTGATACAATTTTTGTATCTTGTAAGCCAACAAAACTATTAACTAATAAAAACTTAAACTATGGATGTAGAAAAATTAATGAACACAGGCTCAGAATACGTAATGACTTACGGAGTGAAAATTTTAGGAGCTATTGTAATTTGGATAATTGGTTCTTGGATTATAAAGAAACTATTAAAAGTTACAGGTAATGTAATGACTAAAAGTGGTTATGATGCAAGCCTTCAGAAATTTTTATTGAATCTTGTAGGTTGGGTTCTTAAAATATTATTAATCCTTTCTATTTTAGGTCAATTAGGTATTGAAACCACATCATTTGCGGCAATTTTAGCTGCTGCAGGTTTGGCGATTGGTTTAGCATTACAAGGGTCATTAGGTAATTTTGCAGGTGGTGTTTTGATGATGATTTTTAAACCAATAAAAATTGGTGATTTGATAGAGGCTCAAGATGTTATTGGTGTGGTAAAAGAAATAGAGATTTTTACAACCAAATTATTAACTCCAGATAATAAATTAGTGATTATACCTAACGGAACATTATCTAATGGTAATATTATAAATTATACTGAAGCTGGTAAAATAAGAGTTGATTTGACTTTTGGTGTATCTTATGATGCAGATATTAAACAAACTAAAGAGGTTTTAATGAGTGTTTTAACTTCTGGTGATAATGTATTACAAGACCCTGCACCTACAGTAAATGTTTCTGGCTTAGGTGATAGTTCAGTTGATTTTGCAGTAAGACCTTGGTGTAAACCAGAACATTATTGGGATGTGTACTTTGCTAC
>CAYRZY010000178.1:0-6599 GCA_964428855.1 uncultured Flavobacteriaceae bacterium | reverse complement strand
GAAAGTGTCACCTGTAAATTTAAGCCCTCTTTGTGCATCTTTTAATAAATTTTTAATTGAAAGAAAGGTTTTTTTTAATAAGATATGTTGATTAAAAAGATCTTTTGAAAACTGAATAGTTATTACATGTGCATTGTTTCTTTTTTCAGGAGCTACATCGTCATCATCCCATTTATGGTATATTTCTGGACCAATAAGAACTAAATCATTTGAACTATATTTCTCTACAGAATCTCCAATAATTCTATTTCCAGAACTGTGTAAAATCAAGGTCAATTCATAGGCGGAATGATAATGAATCGGGTAGTCAAAACCAATTCTTTCAGAATTAATGATAATAAAGACATCATTTTGAGTCAATGGCGTTATTTCTTTATAAATTTTCATCTATTCCAAATTATTTACTCAATAGTATCATTACTAGTAATAGCCTAAAAGTACTACTATTTCTTTGAAAATAAAGATATTTAACGCATTACATATTAACTTATTCCTAATAGTATATCAAATTAACTGAATTACATTAACTTTGAGAGGTCTTTTAAGATTAAATTGCATGAATTAATATACTTTATGATTAAATATATTTACATACTATTACTTGTGTTTTCTTATGGATGTAGCTCTTCTAAAAATGAAAAAGACACTACGCTTATATTTTGGTCATCAAATAATAGAGGTGAAATAGAATTTTCAGAACATTTTGTAGAGCAATGGAATAACAAAGAAGAAACCAAAATAAGGTTCCAGCCCATTCCTGAAGGGCAATCTAGTGAAGAGGTTATTTTGGCTTCAGTAGTAGGCAAAACCACACCCGATATTTATGCCAATATGTGGCAAGGCAGTGTAGAAATGTATGCAAAAGCAGGTGTCTTGATACCTTTAGATACCTTAGAAGGTTTTACCGAATTTATAAATGAAAGGTGTTCAAAAAAAGTTATAGAAGAAATTACATCTTCCGATGGTCATATATATCAAGTACCTTGGAAAATCAACCCCATCATGACAATTTATAATAAAAGGTTAATGAGCGATTTTGGATTGCCAAAATTACCAAACACCTATGATGCATATTTAAAAGCTGGTAAATTTATTAAGGCAGATAAAGATAAGGATGGCTATGTTGACCAATGGCTAGGTTATACCGCCGTAAAAGTAATATGGTATGAACGGTTATTCAATTTTTACTCTTTGTATATAGCAGCTTCTGACGGAGGTGCACTTGTAAAAGACAGTAAAGCAGCTTTTAATAATGTACATGCTATAGGTGTCTTCCGCTTTTTACAAGAATTATATCAGAAAGAATATTTTTCTAAAGAACGCTTAACTGCAGGTCAAGACCGATTTCTTACTGAAGATTTTATTAGCAAATGGACAGGCCCTTGGGAAATAAGGCATGTAAATAAATTTAAACAACGAGATGATTTTGAGTTTGATTTTTACCCCATGCAAGTTCCTATTAGCCATAAAGGACCTATTTACACATATTCAGATCCTAAAAATATTGTACTTTTCAATACCTGTAAAAAGCCACAAAAAGCATGGGAGTTTATTAAAACTTTAATAGATATAGAAGGAGACAAAAAACTATTAGAAATGACTTCACAATTTCCCAATAGAAAAAATCTTGAAACTGAAGAAATATTACAAGATTATTTTAGTGAAAATCCAAAAATGAGAACCTTTGCAAAACAAGCAAACTATGTAAAAGGAGTTGACAATAGCGAGGTAATCGTAGAGATTTTTGATATAATCTCACAAGAATATGAAGCATGTGTAATCTATAATCAAAAAACACCTGAACAAGCCATTACTGATGCAGAAAAAGCTGTAAACAACTTGTTAAACAACTAAAAAATATGAAAAAAAAGTGGCTACCTTACATATTAATATCTCCATATATACTTCATTTTATTGTATTTGTAGCCTTTCCTGTGCTCTTTTCATTAGTACTTACTTTTCATGAGTGGAACATCATTTCACCAATGAAATATATAGGGTTTAGCAATTATACCAAAATGTTTAATGATCGTATGTTTTGGAAATCTTTAAGCAATACCTTTCAATTTTTGATTATACATATACCATTACAGATATTGATTTCACTGGCTTTGGCGGAGTTTTTAAATCAAAATATAAAATTTAAAGGTTTTTTTAGAGCAGCCTTTTTTTTACCTGTAATCGTTTCAGGTGTTGTAGTTACGATTTTATGGCAACAGTTATTTGGTTATGACTCTGGCTTATTTAATAGAATATTAGTTTCAATAGGACTCAATAAAGTAGGTTGGTTAACAGATCCAAACATAGCTATGGGTTCAATCGCCCTAATGGCTACATGGAAAAATGTAGGACTTTATGTTATCTTATTTTTAGTAGGCTTACAAACAGTTCCTCCACATTATTATGAGGCTGCTTCTATAGAAGGAGCAACACATTGGCAAAAATTTAGAAGAATAACGTTGCCTATGATTAACCCCACAATTTTTATGGTGGTTATCTTATCAACTATTGGTGGCTTTTCATTATTTATTGAACCCTATATTATGACAGGTGGCGGCCCGTTAAGCAGCACCATGTCTTCAGTATTGTATATCTATAAACAAGCATTTCAATATTTCCATATGGGATATTCAGTTACTTTAGGATTTTTCTTTGCAATATTGATTTTAGGAGTAGTGGCTATTCAAAAGAAATATATAGAGCAAGGGGAATAGGAAGAAAAGTTGACAGTATTCAGTTGCAATAAAAAAAGCAAATAAAATTGATGTGATTTTTGCAAAATAAATTCAAATATGAAAAAAAAGATTTTAATTTATATCTTATTGATAATTGCGTCATTAACCTTTTTATATCCATTTTATTGGATGGTAGTAGCGTCACTAGCACCAGAGAGCGAAATAGGAAGTTTAACGTTTTTACCTTCTAGTTTTTCTTGGGATAGCTATATACAAATGTTTTCAAAAATCCCTATTGGAAAGGCTTTTATGAATAGTATTATTACAGCAACCATCACAACAATAGGAGTAATCACATTTTCGTCAATGGTTGGTTATGCATTGGCAAAAATGGAGTTTAAAGGAAGAAAAGCCATATTTTATATCATTATTTTTACAATGACCCTACCCTTTCAAATTACTTTAATTCCCAATTATATTACTATGGTGAAATTAGGCTTGGTTGACACTTATGCTGCTTTAATTCTTCCGTTTCTATTAAATGCATTTGCAATACTAATGTTTAGGCAAGCTTTTATGACCATACCGCAAGCTTTGATTGATGCAGCAAGAATTGATGGCTGCAGTGAAATTAGGATTATTTTCCAAGTGTTATTTCCTAATATCATTCCAACAATAGTTACGGTAGGTATTTTATCATTTATGAATTCATGGAATGAAGTACTATGGCCATTGATTGTAATACGAGATGAAAATTTAATGACAATGCCTCAAATGGTTACCTTGTTTTCTGTAGGAGGACGATCAGAAGCTCAATTGGGTGTGAAATTAGCAGCAGCAGTTGTTTTGGCAATGCCTATAATGATTGCTTATGCTTTTTTTCAAAAATACTTTATCCAAAGTATGGCAAGTTCAGGTATTAAAGAATAGTATCACGTATTGTAAATTAAAAGTAAACTATGTTAATTTGAGAATGGAATTTTGAAAGAATTGCCCCCTTGAGGGGACTTTAGGGGTGTCATACAAATGGTAACAAACAGTCTTGAAAATTAGGGACACTTGAACTGACTTCTAAAAGAATAATAAATAATGTACTAAGTGCTAAATATATAATTTTATTAAAAAAATTAATGCAAGTAAAAAGATCAAATATTCAAATCAAAGCAAACCCTAAACGAGTTATCATAAATTACTTAGACTTAGGTGTTAATACAAATAATACAGGTAGAGCCTACCGTTTATTGGATAGCGTTTTGTCTATCCCAGAAAAGGAATTACAGACAGTTTATAAAGATATTAAAAAGAACTTTTCTTTTAGGCATCGTAACTTTGAACATTATCTAAAACTGAATTTTAGAAAAGTGCAACATCTAATCCCTGATAATGTCGTAATTTCTAAAATTAGAAGCTTGGTTATTGGAGCCTATTTCTCCAAAGAGTACTCCATTCAGTCGGCAGCACTTTTTAATCCCTCAATGGTTGAACATCCTAATCAAAATGGGCTGAATAAAAGTGAAAAACGATTCATTATAAGTTTGCGATCTGTAGGTGAAGGACATATTTCTTCTATTGAATTTAGAAGTGGAATTGTTGATGCTGAGGGAAATATAAACTTAGCTAAAGAAACAGGTTTTTCTTCTTGTTCAGAAAAAAATCTAGATAAAATTTATAGTAAAAAGAATATTCTAAAAAATACTTCAATTCTTAAGGATTTCGATCAATCTATAATGCTCTCTTTTGAAGAAAATTTCACCTTTGATGACTATCTAGAAAAAGTTAATGCAAAAGTATTTCTATCTTTTGATGGGGTTACACAAGCAGAACTATTTCATATTTTGGATACTAATTATGATGTTATAACAGATGGCGATGCTCCAATTTGCGAACGTGTAATTTTTCCGAATGCCATAGGAGAATCTATGGGTATGGAAGATGTTCGTTTTGTAGCATTTACCGAAGATGGTAACACACAATATATAGGAACCTATACGGCTTATAACGGACATAAAATTTCGCCACAATTGATTATTACAGAAGATTTTATCCATTTTAAAGCTCGCTCTATGTATGGTGCTGCGGTAAGTGATAAAGGAATGGCTCTTTTTCCTGAAAAAATTAATGGAAAATATGTGATGATTGGAAGACAAGGAGGTGAAAATATTACCATCATGTATTCTGATAATTTATTTATTTGGGATGATTATAAAGTGATGATGACTCCTCAAGATACTTGGGGTTACGTACAATTAGGCAATTGTGGCTCTCCATTAAAAACAAAACATGGCTGGTTATTGATAACCCATGCAGTTGGCCCAATGCGAAAATATGTTTTAGGTGCTATTTTGTTAGATTTAAATGATCCTTCAAAAATCATAAAGAAACTCAATAAACCACTCTTATCTCCAAATGAAGATGAACGTGAAGGGTATGTGCCTAATGTGGTTTATTCTTGTGGCTCTATGATTCACCAAGAAAATTTAATTCTACCCTATGCCATGTCTGATTCTGCCTCAACATTTGCAGCTATTAATATTGAAGAAATTATAGATGAAATGGATGCATATAAACCAATTTCTAAAACAGAACGTGTTGTTTAGAGTTGTAAATAACATAGCGTCTATAGTTATCATTCTTTTAGTCTTTGCATCATGCACTTCAACTAAAAAAGTGATATCTAATGATAAAGATAGTATTAATTTTGATCATTTTAATCACCTATATAAAGAGATTGATTTTAATGGAAAAAAAGCTGGAATTATTCATATTTATAGTGAATATCCAGATTATAAATTTGAAATTGAACCAAAAGAAGGCTTTACCTGTGTTGATGATGTAGCAAGAGCTATGGTGCTATTATCAAAATATTTAGAGGTAAATAAGAATGACGAAAATGCTTTTGACAACTTAAAAAAACTGACGGAGTTTGTTTTACAAATGCAGCATAAAAACGGATATTTCAATAATTTTATTTGGAATGATTTGTCTATCAATACAACATACAAAACTTCTGTAGCCGAACTCAATTGGTGGTCGTTTAGAGCCTTATGGGGTTTGGAATCTGTTTACCCTTTAGTAAAGTCTGACCGAAATTTGGCAAACAGAATTGTAAGTTCAACAGAAAAATTACTATCAAATATTAAAAGAGATATTCCTATAGATAATTTAGAAGTTGAAATTATAGAAACTATAGAAGTGCCCACTTGGTTACCTCAAAAATATGCTTCAGATCAATCGGCATTATTGATACTTGGTTTGCTAAAAAATCATGAAAGAACAGCAGATTCAGAAATCAAATTACTGATTGATGCTTTAGCAAAAGGGATTATACTTATGCAAAAAGGCGATGCAAATAACTATCCTTACGGAGCATTTTTAAGTTGGCAAAACTTATGGCATGCTTGGGGTAACAATCAGGCCTATGCATTATTAAAAGCTGGGCAACAATTTAAGAATCAACCTTATATTGACAGTGCTCTCAAAGAGATTGATAATTTTTATCCTTATCTATTAAAAAATGGTTTTGCAGAAGCTTTTTGGATTAAAAAGAATACTGATAATAGTTTTACAGAAATAAAAAGAAATCAATATCCTCAAATTGCTTATGGTTTACGCCCAATGATTTGGGCAACATCTGAAGCCTATCACTATTCAAAAAATAAGAAATATTTAAAACTGGCTAAAGAACTAGAATCTTGGCTGTATGGACAAAATGATGCCAATGGTAAAATGTATAATCCTACAACTGGTATTTTTTATGACGGCATTAAAAGTAAAAAAGAAATTAGTAAAAATTCAGGAGCAGAATCAACCATAGAAGGATTGATGATACTTTTAGAAATGAAAAAATTAAAACAATAATGTATAAAATAGATTTATCTAATCCTGTTTTAAGGTATACCAACAATCCAATTTTAACTTCTAAAG
>CAYRZY010000177.1:0-6612 GCA_964428855.1 uncultured Flavobacteriaceae bacterium | reverse complement strand
GCAATTATTTTCTCAATAACAACAATAAAAATTAGTGCATTCGTGGCTTATTTTATAAAGCACAAGTTTACTCTCCCTTTCTTCGGAGAGGCTCTTCCTCATCCAAAAAGTAGTTTTACACTCAGAAATGGAGCGTTTACTCATTTTAAGTTGTAATTTTAAAGCTTATTACGGTATTTTGATATTCTAAAAGAAAATATTATGCAAAAATCAATTGTAACGCTGAGTTTAATTCTACTATTTTCAAGCCTTGTGAAAGCACAAACCTATGATAGTTGTGAAAAATATTGGAAAAAAGTAGAACAGTTTGAATTGAAAAGATTGCCAAAATCTGCTTTGGCTGAGGTTGAAAAAATTTATAAAAAAGCAAAAAAAGAAGGTAACAACCCTCAATTGATTAAAACCTTATTGTACAAATCAAAGTTTGCTTTGACTTTAGAAGAAGATGCTCAATTAAATATTATCAATACCCTTAAAAAAGAAGCTTCTGAGCATAAATTCCCAACGAAAAATATGTTAGAAGGAATTATTGCAGATCTTTATTGGCAATATTTTCAGCAAAATAGATGGAGGTTTTACAATAGAACAAATACCACAAAAAAAGTCGACTCAACCGATTTTAGGACTTGGGATCTGCAAACCATTTTTGAAGAAACACATCATCATTACCAACAATCTTTAGTCAATACGTTACAATTGCAACAAACGGATTTAAAACAGTTTGATGACATTTTAAATTTACAGCATAATTCAAAAAAGTACAGACCTACACTTTACGATTTTTTAGCTCATAGAGCCATTGATTTTTATAAAACTGACGAGAATAATTTGAAACGTCCGTCATATAAATTTGAAATTGACAACCCTAAATTATTATCAGGTAATTCTGAATTTGTAAAAAACCAATTGTATGCAAAAGATAGTCTGTCACAGCAATTGAATGCATTGCGTTTGTATAAAAACTTGACCTTATCTCATGCCAATGATACAGACCCAACTGCATTGGTGATTTTAACCTTAGAACGCCTAGATTTTGTAAAGTCGAATGCTGTTTTTAATAATAAAGACATTGTTTATTTAAGTGCATTACAAGAATTAAAAGAGCAGTTTGCTAGTCATGAAGTTTCTACAGAAATAGATTTTCGTATCGCATCCTTGTATAATGTACAAGCAGACAGTTTTAATCCTTTAGAAAGTAAAGAGAATCAATTTAAACGTAAAGAAGCCTTTCAGATTTGTGATGAGGCTGTTGCTAAGTTTCCGAATTCTATTGGAGCTGAAAAGTGCAAGTCTTTAAAAAGTCAAATACTGAGTAAAAGTCTGCAAATTACCAATGAGCAATTTGTACCGATAAATACGCCTTCTCGATTGTTAATTGATTATAAGAATACGGATAAGCTGTATTTTAAAGTCTTCGAAATTAGTAAAAGGCAACGACGAAAATTTGAAAAAATTTACAATGATTCTATCAAAGTTGCTTTTATCCATAAGTTAAAAGTTGTAAAAACTTGGGATGCCAGTTTACGTAACGAAAGTGATTATCAACAACACAAAACGGAAGTATTATTACCAGAATTAGCACATGGTAATTACTTGATTTTTTCTTCAACAGATAAAGAAATTTCTGAGCATAAGACTTTCGGATATAGTTTTGTGCAAGTCACTAACATTGCTTTAATTGAAAGAAATGTAGTTTCAAATAAGAATATTTATCAAGTTGTTGATAGAAACACAGGAAAGCCTTTGGTGGGTGCTACGGTACATATTAAGAATTACAATACAGGTAGGTACAATAAAAGGATAGATTTAACCTTGACTAGCAATGAGAAAGGTCAAATTGAATTTAGCGTAAATTTAGATCATAGAAATGTTGTAATTACGGTGTCACATCAAAAAGACAAGGCTGTTTTTGGAGATTTCTATTTGAACGAAAAATACAATTATCAAGATAGAGATACAGGGTCTTCTAGCGTGTTTTTATTTACGGATAGAAGTATTTACAGACCAGGGCAAACCGTATATTTTAAAGGGATTGCCGTGAGTTCAAAAAACAACAAATCGCATAGTGCTGAAGATAAAAATTTTACAGTTATTTTGCAAGATGTCAATTATCAGAACGTTAAAACCTTGACATTAAAAACCAATGAATTTGGTTCTTTTAGCGGAGAATTTATCCTCCCGAATACTGGTTTAACAGGTAATTTTAATATACGGGCTTCGGCTTATGAATTTAACGGAAGTGCTTATTTTTCTGTCGAAGAATACAAGCGTCCTAAATTTGAGACTGAGTTTAATCCTGTAACCGAAACCTATAAAGTCAATGACAGTATAACGGTTAATGGTACGGCAACTGCTTTTGCAGGAAGTATGATTACCGATGCAAAAGTAAGCTATCGTGTGCTTAGAACAGCTCAATATCCGAGTTGGTATTGGTATTATAGACCATCAGCTTCTTCTGATGAGCTTGAAATTACACATGGCGAAAGCGTTACAGATGCCTCAGGAAATTATAAAATCACCTTTAAAGCCATTCCTGATTTAAAAGTTGATAAAAGCAGTCAACCTACATTTAATTATAAAGTTATCGCAGATATAACTGATGTGAACGGCGAAACTAGAAGTACAGAAACTATAGTAAATGTTGGTTATCATGCACTCACAATCAATGCTTCCTTGTCGGATAAATTGGATAAAACAAAAAAAGACCATAGTGTCAATTTAACTACTAATAATTTAAACGGAGAGTTTGTAGCTACAAAAGGGCAGGTGAAAATATACAAATTAATTGCTCCTGAGAATCCGTTGAGAAAGCGTCCTTGGTTAGCACCAGATTATCAAGAATTTTCTAAAGAAGAGTTTCAGAAATTGTATCCACACGATGCCTATCAAACGGAAAGTGATCTTAATAAATGGAAAAAAGGAGCACAGGTTTTTAAAGCGGATTTCAATACCGAAAAATCGAAAGAAATAGCACTAAAAAATATTAGTAAATGGATTTCTGGCAACTATGTGTTGATTGCTGATTGTAAGGATAAATTCAATCAAGAGGTGAAAACTGAGCAGCGTTTTACTGTATTTAGTTCTATTGATAAAACAGTGGCAGACCAACAATTGTTTACCATAAAAGCAGATAAAAACAAATATAAAGCTAGTCAGTTTGTGAAATTAAGGATAGGCTCTGCTTCTAAAGACTTGTCAGTTACCGTTACCGTAATTAAAAAACACAACATAGTAGATACGCAAGTGGTGCATTTGTCAAATGAAGTGAAAACAATTTCAGTTCCTGTAAAACAAGACGATGTTGGTGGATTTTCAATTCATTACCAATGGGTGAATTATAACGCTTTTGATAATGGAGTACTCAATATCAATGTGCCATATCCTAAACATGAATTGGCTATTGAAACCACTACGTTTAGAGATAAATTACAACCAGGACAAAATGAAACATGGAGTTTCAAAATTAAAGGAACTCAAAAAGATAAAGTTGCTGCCGAAGTATTGGCGTCTATGTACGATGCTTCTTTAGACCAGTTTAAATCACACAATTGGTATTTTAATCCTATTTATCAGCAACATTATTATTCATATAGTAATAGTAATGCGAGTCGTAGTTTTGGGAATACCAATTTTAATATCGCTCAAAGAGATAATAATCGTTATTACGGATACTCACATCAATCTTACGATCAATTGAATTGGTTTGGCTTTAGTTTGACCAATAGTTGGGTTAATAATAGCTATTTAAACGATTTAAAAAATAAATATCCACCAGTTAATACAGTCAGTTCTTCTTACGATAAAACCAAAGAAAAAGGAGTTATTTATGGGAATGTTTCTGATGAAAACGGGCCTCTACCTGGTGTTAATGTTGTTGTTAAAGGAACAACTAGAGGAGCACAGACCGATTTTGATGGCAATTTTAAATTGAAAGCAAAAAAAGGTGAGACTTTAGTTTTTTCTTTTGTAGGATTTCAACCTCTAAAAGTAAAAATAGGAAAAGACAATACATATACTATTGTTCTTGATAGTGATGATGCTAGTTTGGATGAAGTTGTGGTTACTGCTTATGGTACTTCAAGAAAGAATAAAAGAAGAAGTAAGATGGGTAGTGCTGTCGAAGCTTTAGAAGGAAATGCTGCAGGAGTCTCAGTTCACGCTGAAGCTGAAATGGCAATGGAAGATGATAAAGATCAAAAATTAGCTAGTCCAAGATTTTTTGAAGATTCAGTTGAAAAGCCCTCGCCAAAACAAGAAGAACAATCTTTAAAAGGTATTGTAGCTCGTAAAAATTTACAAGAAACGGCATTTTTCTATCCACATTTAAAAACAGATGCCGAGGGTAACGTGAGTTTTAATTTTACTGTTCCTGAGAGTTTAACACGATGGAATCTAAACCTATTGGCACATACCAAAGATATGGCGGTAGCACAAAAACAATTCACTACCGTTACTCAAAAAGAGTTGATGGTAATGCCAAATCCGCCTCGTTTTTTACGTGAAGGAGATCAAATTGTTTTTGCTTCAAAAATTTCAAATCTAACCGATAAAAATTTGGATGGTATCGCACAATTGGTGCTGTATGATGCAATAACAAATAAAGATATTACTAGTAAACTGTTAGCCAGAAAGAATGATTCTTCCCCTTCTGGGAAGATGGATTTTACCGTTGATGCCAAAGGAAACGCAAATGTAAGCTGGACATTGCAGATACCAGATGATGTACAAGCCGTAAAATATAAGATATTGGCTAAGGCAGGCGATTTTACTGATGGTGAAGAAAATGCATTGCCTGTATTGTCTAACAGAATGTTAGTGACAGAAACGCTACCGATGTGGTTGCGTTCTAATCAAAGTAAGACATTTACGTTGGATAAGTTGAAAAATAACAGTTCAACTACCTTAAAACATCATAAATTAACGTTGGAGGTAACTTCAAATCCTGCCTGGTATGCCGTACAGGCATTGCCATATTTGATGGAGTATCCTTTTGAATGTGCTGAGCAAACTTTTTCTCGTTATTATGCCAATGCACTGGCAAGTCATATTGCTAATTCAAATCCACGTATTCAAGAAGTTTTCAATCAATGGAAAAATAGTGATGCTTTATTAAGTAATTTAGAGAAGAATCAAGAATTGAAATCTATGATTATTCAAGAAACACCTTGGCTAAGAGATGCTCAATCAGAAACCGAACAGAAAAAACGAATTGCCTTATTATTCGATATGAATAAAATGAAAAATGAATTGTCTTCTGCGGCTAGAAAGTTAGCTCAGATTCAAATGGGTAATGGAGGTTTTCCTTGGTTTAAACGTGCTAGATATCCGAACAGCTATATTACACAACATATCGCTTCTGGTTATGGGCATTTAAAGAAGTTGAATGTCATTCAGAACGGTAGCGAAGAATCTCAAATAAATAGCATGCTGAACAAAGCTGTGAAATTTTTAGATGATGAAATTTTAAGTGATTATAATGAGCTATTAAAACAAGCACGTATCATCAGAAAAAGAGCAAAAACTAAAGCTGAGGGATTAAAACTAGAAAAGGAGTATTTGGCAAGTAACCATACGGGTAATTTCCAGATTCAATATTTGTACATGCGTAGTTTTTACAAAGATAAACCTATCAGAAAGAAAGTGCAAACAGCAGTTGATTATTACACCAATCAATCTTATAAATTTTGGATGGATCGTAATTTATATACCAAAGGGATGATTGCTTTAATAGCAAAGAGAAATGAAAAAACCTCTGCGGCAAATAAAATTATGGCATCCTTAAAAGAGAACAGTATTACCAGTGAAGAACTAGGAATGTATTGGAAAAATAATGTAGGAAGTTGGTACTGGTACCAAGCTCCGATTGAAACTCAGGCCTTATTGATTGAAGCATTTACAGAGGCTGGCTCAGGAATTCAGAGTGAAGCAAAGAATCTCAAGACTGTTGATAATTTAAAAGTTTGGTTGTTAAAAAACAAACAAACCAGCCGATGGAAAACGACCAAAGCAACTACTGAAGCAGTTTATGCATTGTTGTTACAGGGTACAAGCTGGCTAGAAGTAACAGAATTTGTAGCTATTACAGTAGGTAATCAAAAAATAGATCCTTTACAATTGGAAAATTCAAAAGTAGAGGCGGGGACAGGTTATTTCAAAACTTCGTGGTCTGGTAATGAAATTACACCAGCAATGGCAACGGTAACACTCAGCAAAAAAACAGAAGGAATTGCTTGGGGAGCCATGTATTGGCAATATTTTGAAGACTTAGATAAAATTACTTCGGCTGAAACGCCATTGAAATTATCAAAAAAACTATTCTTAAATAAGAATACTGATAAAGGTGAGGAGTTGACCGTAATTAATGATGCTACTCATTTAAAACTAGGTGATTTGGTGCGTGTTCGCGTTGAATTAAAAGTAGATAGAGTAATGGAATTTGTCCATATGAAAGATATGAGAGCTGCAGGTTTTGAGCCTGTAAATGTACTGTCGCAATACAAATACCAAGATGGTTTAGGTTATTATGAAAGCACCAAAGATGCGGCTACACATTTCTTTTTCGATGTGTTACCTAAAGGAGTTTATGTTTTTGAATACGATTTACGTGTCAAT
>CAYRZY010000176.1:0-6722 GCA_964428855.1 uncultured Flavobacteriaceae bacterium | reverse complement strand
CCTTTTTCTACATCAAAACGTTTATTTTCATTAAGCTTAGTGTCTTTATTAAAAGCCCAAGTAACAATTTGTCGTTGAATACCTAAAGTAGACACTCTTTCATCCATAGCTTTCAAGCCAATAACAGGCTGCATGGTGAGTTTATCATTTTTAGCAAGGTCTTCAAAATTTTTCCCTTCAGAAATTAGTGAAGTAAATGTTTCAGCTTTTTGAAAAATAGCATTTTCTGTTTCTTCAGAAGGAACTATTTCTCTTGAAAAGGTTGCTAATTTTATATGCTTTTGAAGATTTCTTTGTTCTTGAATGTCAATAATATGAAAACCAAATTGTGATTTAACTATGCCAACATCTCCTGCCTTATTTTCAAATGAGTAATCTCTAAATTCAGGTACCATTGCTTGATACGTAAACCAATCTAAATCACCTCCTTTAGCTCCGCTACCTTTATCAGATGATATTGTTTTAGCCAAATCTGCAAATTGTGATTTGTCATTTTTTACAATAGTTAATAGACTGTCAGCCATTTTTTTAGCTTGTTCTTCAGTTTGTGTAATGGCTGGGTCATTAGTCGAGCCTAAAAAAGGAATTAATATGTGTCTAGCTTTAACAGAATCTGGCAGTTGTTTTACCGCAACCAATTTTGATAATTTAAAATAATTAGCTTCTTTATAAGGGCCATAAACATCTCCGATGTTTAAATTAAAAATAGTATCGGCAATTGTTTTATTAACTGTTGCTTTAGTTACAAAGTTGTTATTTAATGGTGTGTCAGAACTATGATCTCTAAAAAAGTCTTCTACATTTTCAGTAGTTGCCAAACCAACTATTGTCATAGTTGATTTTGCAGCTTTGTTATACTCTTCAGAATTATTGACTAATTTTTGTAAATTAGTTTTAACTACTTGCTCATCTTCAGGAGTTGCTATAATGTCAAATTTCACAAAGCTGATATCTCTAGAGGCTTCAGCCTTATAATCATTAGGATATTTTTTTGCATAGGCTAATATTTCATCATCTGTAACAGTTAGTGTACTGTCAGAAATATTGGTAAATGGTACAAATACATATTCTAAATCTAGTTTTGTATTATTATCTATATAATGACGCTCTCCTTCTTTTAAAGTTGCACCTAAACCAGCAGTAATAAGGTTGTTATAAGTTCTTAGTTCTAAACTTTTTTTAATATTATTTTCATAATTACGCCAATTTAACCAAGCCTGTTTGCTTTGTTCATCATCTTCACTAGCATCTTTTATATTAGCTACAAATTCTTTAAATCTATCTTCATCAAATAGACCTGCTTCATTTTTAAATTCTGGGCTATTTGAATATTGTTTAACAATTTCATCCCAAACATCTTTTTCTCCTACAGTAATTCCAGATTTTTCTAATTGAATTGTATAGATTTTTTCGCGTAATAAATTATTCCAAGCAGCATTTACATTTTGCATTTGGCTTCCTCTATTTTGGTTTTGAGCTTTTACTTGTTCAACCAATTTAATAAATTCGTCCCTACTTATGTTTTCTCCATTTATTTCACCAATTGAGTTGCTTGAACCACCAAAACCGCCTCCTGAAAAAACATCTCCTATTACAAAAGAAAACAATGCTAATGCTATAACGATAATTAAAAACAATGAGCGTTCTCTAATTTTACCTAAAATTGCCATTTTTTATGTATTTATAAATTTTATTATTTGAGTTTTATTACTTAATACCTTGAATTTAAAAAGAATAAAGTATAGTTTAAATTCAGTTTGCGAAAATACAATATCCATTCTAATAAAAAAAGGAGATTGCAATTAAATTAAACCCTTTTAAACCCTATTCTTCTTTATGTAAAACTTTAAGATAAATTTCTTCAATTTTAGAAGAAGAGACTTTTAGAATGGTAAATTGAAAATTATCAATATGTATAACTTCACCTTGTTGAGGTATATTTTCTGTTGCGTCTACAATTAAACCTCCAATTGTTTCGTAGGCTTCATCTTTGGGAAGTGTTAAATTGTAGTTTTCATTGACAAAATCAACTTCTAAACGAGCAGAAAACTCAAATTCTCTATCATTGATCTTTTTTTCTAAGAACTCTACAGAGTCGTGCTCATCTTCAATATCTCCAAAAAGTTCTTCAATAATATCTTCTATGGTAATTAGACCTGATGTGCCTCCGTATTCGTCAATAACAATAGAAACGCTCTTTTGTTTTTTTGTGAGTTCATTTAAAATATGATTGATCATCATAGTTTCAGATACCGTTTTAATTGGTATTAAAATTGAACGAATGGTTTTCGGATTTTTGAACAATTCAAAGGCGTGGATATAACCAATAACATCATCTAACGAATTTTTATAGACTATTATTTTTGAGAGCCCTGTTTCAATAAATAAATTTTTTAAATTTCTGATAGAATCAGTAACATCAATGGCAACAATATCGGTTCTAGGAATCATTGCTTCTCTTGCTTTTACATTATGAAAGTCTAACGCATTTTGAAATATTTGAATTTCAGAATCTACATCTTCATCGGCAATTTCTAATTGTTCATTAATATAGTCGCCTAATTCTGCTTTAGTAAATGCCAATTGAACTTCGTCTTCTTTTGTATTGAAAAATACTCGCAACACAAAATTAGAAATAAACATAATAAAGTCAGAAATAAAATAAAACACCAAAAAGAAAATATATGCAGGTAAGGCAAATATTTTAAGAGCTTCATTGGCGAAAATTCTAAAAATAGCTTTCGGTAAAAACTCAGCAGTTACTAATATAATAAGAGTAGATATTAAGGTTTGAACTAATAAGATAAAAAAGTCATTGGCAAGATAGGGTCTTAAAAAAGGCATCAATAGTTCGCCCATAAAATACCCATAAACGACCAAAGCAATATTATTACCTACCAGCATGGTTGTAATAAACTTTGATGGTTTTTCAGTTAATTTTGTTATTATTTTAGCTAAAAACCCATCTTTTTTCTTTTCTAATTCAATATGCATTTTGTTGGCAGAAACAAAGGCAATTTCCATTCCAGAAAAGAATGCTGAAAGCAGTATAGAAATTATGATGATAATGATTTGTATCTCCAAGATTATAAATTATTTTGGAACCTGTTGATTTACTAGATGACAAATTAACAAAAAAAGGATGATATTAATATTACTCTTTTGTATTTTGATTATTTCTAGCTTCAATTTTTTTTCTAAAATGTTTTTTAAAAAAATACATAAATACTGCGAGTGCAGAAAGTGCTAATGCAAGATAAGCATTATTACGCTCTCCTTCTCTATTGAATTTGTTTACACCTTCAATCAATAAAAGTAGGCCAACAACTAAATATCCATATTCAAAAAAGCGTCTTAAATTTTTCATGTTTAGATTTTATTTTTTATTACTTTCATTAATATAAACAACACCACTAAAATTCTTCATAGTTACTTTACTAAGATCTTCATTAGATTCAAAACCTAGACCTTTTAAAGTGTCTATTTTCGTAATGAGTCTAAAAGGTTTTTCTGTATAAATATAGTGTGTATTCTGATCCCAGAATAGTTGTTCTGTAAATAATTTACTTTTTTCTTTATGGTTGGTAATAATAACATTGCCCTTTATTTCAGAAATTTGAGTTTTAGCGTAGGTTTTGGTGTAATTGGCAGTTAGGGTAACAGAATCACCAAATTTATCATAGGTTATTATTTTTATCCCTTCAGGAAATTCTTGATATGGATGCTCTGTTCTATTACCAAAGTCATGTAATAATGGTGAAATTAATTTAGTTTTTACATAGCCAGAATCTGTATGGATTAAGTATACTTTTTTAGCGATACCAATAGGTAAGTTTTTTTCTGCCAAAAAATCTTGTATTTCTTTAATATCATTTTCACAAGAAAAAAATAGTGCCACTAAAAAGATAGCAGCACTAATTTTAATTTTATAAAAAATTGAATTTAACATCAGTCAAATTTAAGGAACTGTTACAGTTTCACCAATCCAACATCCAATTTTATGTTTACTTCCAGATTTAACTCCTTTAGTAAATAATAATTTTTTAGAAGGAAATAATGCAGAATAGCTTCTAATGTATCCATTAGCTTTTGAAGCGATACTAGGGTCAACAGCTTTCGCACGTCTTGCTTTATTTACTGCAGCCACATATACCATTCTTTTACTAATTTCATCTGTACCACAACTGTTTGCACTTTTCGCATACATTCTAGCGATTATTAAATAGGCCTTACCCATGTTAGGTCTATGCTTTAAAGCTCTTCTTGCATATCTTACTGCATTTGAACCATACATAGTTCTAGCAATTCTATACAAATAATCTGCTTTTTTGTACGGATCTGTTTCTAAATCAATAGCTTTATTTCTAAACTCCAACGCTTTTTTCTTTTCGCCTCTTTTTTCTAAAACACCTGCATAGAAAATATATGCTTTTGGAGAAGGGTCTGATGTTACCCATGCTTCTACCATTTTAGGATACAAAGCGTCTTCGGTACATTCTTTAGCAAATAACCTTGATACGGCTCTACGTAACCATTTTGTATCAGCTTTATGACCTTCAAAACTTTTTTGATATAAAGGTATCAACCTATCACAGGTAGCTACTTCACCTAAAATACCATCTAGTACATTTTCTACCTGACTTAAAGCTCTTAAATTAATTCCATTATTCTTTCTTTTTCTAACTTCTTTTGAAGATAATGATTTGCCTAATGAATCTTTAGCATTAATAACATCTGTTTGTTTTGTCAGTTTATCTATTTTATTGTTTACACCATCTAAAACATCATCATAAGTATCAAATACTTTTTGAACATTACTATCTTTATTTCTATCAGTTATTTCTTGAAAAAATTTCGCTAAATTAACAATACTCATCCCTGTAGGGTCAGCTTTAAAAGCAGCATCTAGTTTTTCAAAAACTTGATCTTTAGTAGCAGTTCTTTCTTCTAATGAAGTTGCCCAGTCACTATAAACTTTTCCTAAATTTTTAGGATAATGTTGTATACGTTGTGCATAAATTTCATCAATTAATTTTCCAGCAGTAGTTTTATCACCAGTTTCATAGTTGTTTTTAGCAATTTTTAAGCCATCAGTATACACATATAAAGAAGCTTTAGGGCAATTGTCAAAACACCATCTCCAATTTTCATAAGCACCATCAAAGTTTTTAGCTTTTACACTTTCATGAAAAAGGGATAAGTTTTGTTTACATTTTTCTGGTTCAGCACCGTACTTGTCTTGTCCGTAAACAGTACTCATTCCTACAAGTAGAAATAAGGCCATTGCTAATTTTGTAATACTTTTCATCATCTTTTGGTTTATTAATTAATCTAAAATTTATTTTGGTGGCTTATACTACTGAATTTTTCTTTTATTAAACCATTTATCATTCAGTGTTAAACCGAGGCGAAAGTTAAAATAATTTTCTTTAATAAGCGAATTATTTATTTCTCCTCGCTTACCTAACTCAAAACCTAAGTTTAAATTAGATAATTGTTTGCCAATCGGTAAACCTACTCCAAAAGATATGCCAAAGTCATTTACAGTGGTATTATCAACCATCAATCCTGTCTGTTTGTAGTTGATACCAGCTCTATAAGTAATACGTTGCCAGTAGCTTGAGATAGAATTAATCTTTGGAATATAAAAACCACCTACCGAAATTCTATTTGCTTTTTCATAAGAAACCTTGGTGTTGTTATTCAATACACCATCAGTGAACTCTAAAGGATCTTGAAAACTGTATTCAATAGCTGCATACCATTTGTTTAGCTCACCTATACCTACACTTAAAGAAGTGTTTAAAGGTTTTTTTATGCTGCTATCAAAAGTGTTGTCAACTATTGTATCTCTTGGACTTATGCCTTCAGTATTTGTATTTACCAATGAAAATAACACCTCTCTACCTTCATTTGATAGATTGTTCTTTAGGTTTGCAAGCAAACCAGCCTTTAAAGTTAGTTTATCAGTAATTTTAGTATTGTATTGTATTCCAGCTTTAGCTGTAAAACCTTTAATAGTTGAGTTTGTTTTGTGCATGGTCGCCAACTGAACACCATCTCTTCTGCTTAATAAGGTGTTTTCAATATTACCAAAAACATAAGCAGCTTCTAGCCCAACACTAATATTTTTAGGTAATTTATAACCAAAGCCTAAAAAAACTCTATTAGTACCACCTTTACCATTAAAAGTGTTAATTGCAGTTAAATCTCCTTGAGTATTTTTGAATTCTTCCGTTAAAGAATAACCAACTGTTGTGTTGGGTTGCAGTCCAAAAGAAAAACCTGCTTTTTCACCTATTGGGACACCAATAGCAAAATAAGACAGCGAAGCTGTTGAAGCATTGCCAGTACTTGTGCCATCATCAATACGCAAAGCTTTATTCTCTACAGCTAAGGTATAGGTTGTAAATCGTATATGTGCTAAAGAAGCTGGGTTTGTAAAAGAAATTTGATACGTACTGTTAAACGCAGTACCTATTTGCCCCATACTTATTTCTTCAACTGTTTTTAGTGTTGTCTCTTCACCAATACCAAAAAATGAATACGGAGAAGTATTATTTTTTTGTGCGAAGCTTTGAATAGATAAAAGGATAAGTGATAATCCTATAAGTTTCTTAATCATTCGTTTAGATTGTGTATCAAAATACTATTAAGTCCTTCCAATAAAAAATTTGGATTGGCAAATATGCTACTTTTTAATTTTTTAGCCAAGAAATTTG
>CAYRZY010000175.1:0-6733 GCA_964428855.1 uncultured Flavobacteriaceae bacterium | reverse complement strand
ACGAGATTTACTCATTTTTTCGCCGTCAATACCAGGTACTAACATTACATGTTCTTGTATCTTCGCTTCGGGTGGTACTAGCGTATCTCCCATTTTGTGATTGAAGCGATTGGCAACATCTCTACTCATTTCTAAATGTTGTAATTGGTCTTTCCCAACAGGTACAATTTCAGCATCGTACAATAAAATATCAGCAGCCATCAACATTGGGTAGGTAAACAAACCAGAATTTACATCTTCTAAACGGTCAGCTTTATCCTTAAAACTATGAGCCAAAGTCAAGCGTTGAAACGGATAAAAACAGCTCAAATACCAAGCAAGTTCCGTCACTTCTGGGATGTCACTTTGGCGGTAAAATACCGTTTTAGAAATGTCTAAACCAAAAGCCAACCATGTTGCAGCAGTACTATAGGTGTTTTGTTTTATGGTAGTGCCATCTTTAATTTGGGTAAGCGTATGCATATCTGCAATAAATAAAAAAGCTTCATTTTTTGGATTGTTCGCCATTTCAATGGCAGGGATTATTGCACCTAATAAATTTCCTAAATGTGGTGTTCCGGTACTTTGTACTCCAGTTAAAATTCTTGACATTTTCTTCTTTCTATTTTGTTTACGTATAAATAAAACCCTTTTGTATGGCAAAAGTACATATTTATAATCTCAAATAACTAAATATAAAAATGTTATCGGTCGGATTTGGTGATTGGAATTTGGAGTTTAATTTTTAGTACATTTACGACTTATGAAATTATTAAAAAATAGTTTTCGTATTTTTTGGCGTATCTGGTTTTATGCATGGGTGTTTTTTTCTATTCTAGCAATATTACCTGTGTTGTTTATCATTATTTCAAATGAGAAATATTACAAGACTTTTTACAAAATTGCTAGATTTTGGGGTAAGACCATGTTGTTTGTCATGGGTTTTTCACCCAGAATTGTCTACGAACAAGAATTAGACCCAAACAAAAGCTATATGTTTATTGCCAATCATACATCTATGGTTGACATTATGTTGATGTTTGTAGCGGCTAAAAATCCTGCTGTATTTGTAGGGAAGAAAGAATTGATTAAGATGCCAGTTTTTGGTTATGTTTTTAAAAAGACAAGTATTTGGGTAGATAGAAGTAGTCCGAGAAGTAGAAAAGAAGTTTATGATAGAGCACAGCATAAATTAAATCTTGGTTTGAGTATTATTATTTTTCCTGAAGGTTTAGTCCCTGAAGAAGAAATTGTGTTGAGTGAATTTAAAAACGGAGCTTTTAGGTTAGCTGTTGAACATCAAATACCTATTGTACCCATGACATTTTATGATGTAAAAAAACGTTTTCCTTGGACATTCTTTAGCGGATGGCCCGGTAAATTACGAGTTAAAACACATCAGTTTATTGAAACAAAAGGATTGACAATTAAAGATGTAAAGACAATTAAAGATCTGGCGTATACAACTATTTATAATGAGTTGGTTGAGGATTTAGGAAGAGCTAGAAAAAAGAAATGAAACTCTCGAATTTTACGGACTCAAAAGATATGTGTTTCTAATAGAAGGGTGTCCCCTTGAGGATTATCGAGATAAAATATTTTTTATCGAAGATACCAAGCGTAGCTTATTAGGGGTGTTAAATAATTAAAGAGTGAAATGGTAATGAAAAACAAACATTTGACATATTACAATTCAAACGAAGAAAAATGGAATGTGATTACGCATGCTATCGGATTGGTGTTAAGTATTATAGCACTGGTACTGTTAATTATTCATGCGAGTACTCATGGTACTACCAAGCATATTGTAAGTTTTACTATATTCGGAGCAAGTTTAATTCTATTGTATTCTGCTTCCACTTTTTATCATTATACTCAAAACCCTGAGCTTCGTAAAAAATTAAATATTTTAGATCATGCTTCAATTTATGTGCTGATAGCGGGTACTTATACACCATTTACTTTGGTGACCTTAAAAGGTTGGTTGGGTTGGACAATTTTTGGGGTTACTTGGGGTATTGCGATAATTGGAATTGTATTGAAATTATTTTATACAGGTAGATTTGAAAAACTTTCTACCATTGCGTATGTAGCTATGGGGTGGATTATCATTTTTGCAATAAAACCACTCATTGCAAGTTTGCCTTTGAACGGATTGTATTGGTTGGTTGCAGGAGGTGTTTTCTATACTGTTGGAGCAATTTTATATAGTATTCCTAAACTAAAATATAATCATGTAATTTTTCATGTATTTGTACTCTTAGGGAGTTTTTCACACTTTATGGCTGTATATTATTATGTGTTGTAGAACCATTTAATCCTTCCAGCGTTTAAAACGCTGGAAGGGTTGTTGTAAAATTGTTAAACAGCCTCCTTTTGATGTAACAACCGTGTTAGTTTGATGGATAGGTCTAACAAAATTAGTTTCGCATTTCCGTTTCTTTCTATATGATAAATAGCAGTATTTAGCTCATTTGAAATGTCTAAAATATTTCCACTATGTATAAACGGAGCAAATTTATCTAAGTCGAAATTTGCTATCGAAGGTTCTAAAAAAACTAAAGAATCTGCGGCATAATTCTTCAACATTGCTTGTCTAAAAAATTGCAAGCAGTAATTTAAAAAGCTTTTTTGAGTTTCTCTACCTGTTTTAGCAATAGTTTCACTCCAAGAAATTAACTCTTGAATAACGGCAGCATTACCTTTAGCTTTAAAAGCAGTTCTTATCCATATAATAAACCATTGTTCAAATTGCTGATCGTTGGTACTGTTGTGTAAAATATGGACTGCTTTGTTCCAATCACCATCACATTGATGAGCAATTTTTCTTGCTTCGGCTTCAGAAATTCGTTCTCTTTCTATCAAAGCATTGGTGATATGATTTTCACTCAACGGATTTAATTTTACCTCTTGGCAACGTGATAAAATGGTATCAATAATCTGCTCTTTATTTTCAGTAATCAAAAGTAGAATTGTTTTGTTTGGTGGTTCTTCAATCAGTTTTAATAATTTATTGGCAGCAGCTATATTTAATTTTTCAGCCATCCAAATAATGATAATCTTATATCCTCCTTCATAAGATTTTAAGGCTAGTTTTTTTACAATATTTTCAGCTTCATCAACACCAATTTGTCCTTGTTTATTTTCAATACCTAACTGGCCATACCAATCTGATAAATCTCCATAAGAGTTGTTTTCAATAAAACTTCTCCAGTCTTCTAAAAATAAATCACTTACCGGATGCCTTTTTACATTGTCTGTAGTTGCTACAGGAAAAGCAAAATGCAAATCAGGATGCATTAATTTATTCAATTTCAAGTTGCAAGTAGCATCACCATTGTTATTTTCACCATCAGTATTTTGACATAAAACATATTGGGCATAGGCAATAGCTAGAGGTAAAGCACCAGTACCTTTAGGAGCAACAAATAATTGAGCATGAGGTATTCTACCACTTTCAGCAGCATAAAAAAGTTGTTTTTTTACAATTTCTTGACCAATAATATCAGTAAAAAGCATAAAATTTTAAATAGATTTCAAAAGTAGCTAAAACACAGCCATTCACCAAACTGATGTAAGTGATGATTTTTTGAGAGGAAAACTTCTGATTTCTGACTCCTGTCTTCAAGCTCAAGACTTTCTAACTATTTCTTTAAAAGTGTAAATGTTTTATAGCTACTATCCGTTTTATCGGTAATTTTTAAAAAGTACATTCCTTTAGACAGAAATTGTAAGTCTAATTCATCAGAAAAGATGTTTTTTTCAACTACTTTTTGACCTAAATTATTAAAAATAGACATTTTGTAATTATTGGTATTCAAATCAAATCCAGTTAATTTTAAGGTACTTTCAAATGGGTTTGGTGCTATTGAAACTTTATTTAATTCATGATTTTCTACACCTAAAGCAGTAACAATTTTAAATGTTTTAGTGATAGTTTGTCCTTGATAAGAAGATTCAAATTTCCATACCCCTAAATCAGCTAAATTATCCCATGTCCAATACCAGTACGATGAGTTAAAAGTATCTACAAAATCAAATGTCCAAGATGAATGTACTGTGCCATTTGGCTTATATAATTTATAGCTTGCGGTTGTTCCGCTCAATTGATCTTTATAGTAGGATGCTGTGTAAATAGGAGTATTTGGTAAAAATTGATCAGTAATATTTGGAACTTCAATTTCAGGACATGCTAGATTAAAACTAGGAGCTACACTATGTGTGAAAATTGCATTGATATGAGGCTCGTAATAATTGGGCTGGTTTTTCCATAACGAAGTGCCACTAGAGCATTCACCTTTAAAAGGATCAACTAAATTATTATTACTGTCATAGACCTCAAAATGTAAGTGTGGGCCTGTAGAATTTCCAGAACTACCAATATTTCCTAAAAACTCACCTTCGGCAACATTTTCTCCCTTTAATTTAGAAGTTAAACTTCCTTTTTTTAAATGACCGTACCAAGCAATACTACCATCACTATGTTTTATATAAATAGCATTCCATTTGTTGTTATTAAAACTACAGCTCATGTCAAATTCACCATCATGTTTGTATATAATAGTTCCTGGTGCAGCTGCCACAACTTCGGCGATGTTATTTTGAAATTGATACCATGTAAATGGCCAAGTGAACATATCTGTTCCTTGATGATTGTAACCAGAATTAGTGTCGTATGTTCTAGTACCACAATTATAATCTTCTTTTTTGTTTGGAAAATTCTGATCATGATCTACATAATTTGAAATTGCCCAAACATCAGTAAAACCAGTATTGTCTTTAGCTTTTACTGGCCAACTAAAACTAGGGGGTGCAAGAGCTGATTTTTGCCGTGATAGTTTGCCTTGTTGGATAAGGTTATTGATACTTTTTTGAAGTTCAATTTTTATTTGTGCCTTATCTTCTTTAGAAATACACGGTATATTGTCAGGATTGAATTTGTATTCACCTCCAACAGCGTTGCTTTCCAATTGCGAAAAACAGAAGAATGGAAAGACTAGAAAAGCCAATAATTGTATTTTTTTCATAATAAAATGGTTTTAAATGATACACTACAATTTCATCAAATAATTCTGGGAAGATTCATTTATACCAATTTAATTAAACAATTTCAATGCGACATTATTATGTTGAATTGGCATTACCCAAAGATACATTATTTTTAAATAAATCAATTAATAAATTTAATGTTATGAATAATAATTATATTTACAGATTAAATATGAATTTTACATTGAACAGAATAGCGTTCAATTCTAAATATAAGATACAAATATGAGCTGTAATAGTTGCTCTACAGATACTAACGGTACGCCGAAAGGATGTAAAAGTAATGGAAATTGTGGTACAGGCAGTTGTGATAAACTGACAGTATTCGATTGGCTTTCTAACATGACTTTACCTAACGGACAGTCAACTTTTGATATTGTAGAAGTCCGTTTTAAAAACGGAAGAAAACATTTTTATAAAAACGCAAAAAACTTACCTGTTGCTATTGGCGATACTGTGGCGGTAGAATCATCGCCTGGTCATGACATCGGTAGCATTTCTTTAACAGGAGAATTGGTTAAAATACAAATGCGTAAAAAAGCAATTGGTTTTGACAGTGAAGAAGTCATGCAATTGTATAGAAAAGCTTCACAAAGAGATATTGATATTTGGCAAACTTCACGTGAAAAAGAACAAGAAGTTCAGCGACAATCTAGATTGATTATTTCTAGATTGGGTCTTAAAATGAAACTATCCGATATTGAATTTCAAGGTGATGGTAATAAGGCTACGTTTTATTATACAGCTGATGATAGGGTAGATTTTAGGTTGTTGATTAAAGAACTGGCCTCTACTTTTAAAATCCGCATTGAGATGAAGCAAGTAGGTCTGCGTCAAGAAGCAGCTCGATTGGGTGGTATTGGTTCTTGTGGTAGAGAATTGTGTTGTTCGACGTGGTTAACCGATTTTAGATCTGTAAGTACCTCATCTGCCAGATACCAACAATTGTCATTAAATCCGCAAAAATTAGCAGGACAATGTGGTAAATTGAAATGTTGTTTGAACTATGAATTAGATTCTTATTTAGACGCTTTAAAAAAGATTCCGAAAACAGATGTATGGTTGCAAACTAAAAAAGGCACTGCTGTTTTTCAAAAAATGGATATTTTCAAAGGATTACTTTGGTATGCCTATAAAGACAACCCTATGCAATGGGTTACTTTAGACGCTGAGCAGGCAAGCGAAATTATAGCCTTAAATAAAGAAGGAAAAAAAGTAGATAGCTTAGAAATGTATGCTTCTAAGTTTGATGTAGTTATTGTTGAAGACACTACTTTTACAAATGTTGTGGGGCAAGATAGTTTGACTCGTTTTGATAAAAATAAAAGGAAAAGCAAGAGTAAAAGAAGAAATAATAACAGAAATAAAAATAGAAACAGTAACAACAGGAATAGAAATAACAAAAACAATAATACTAATACTAAAAACAACACCAACAATAAAAAAAATTCACCCCGCAAAAATGCGTAATATAACCATCATACTACTTTTAGTTATTATCACTTCGTGTAGTGATAACTTTGTTTTAGATACTTATAAATCTATGCCTAGTTCAGAATGGCATAAAGATTCTATTGTAAAATTTGAATTCAATCCTATTGATACGGTTTCAAAGAACAATATCTATATCAATCTTAGAAATAATAATGACTATGCTTACAGTAATTTATTTTTAATTGTTGCGATAGATTTTCCAAACAATTAT
>CAYRZY010000174.1:0-6753 GCA_964428855.1 uncultured Flavobacteriaceae bacterium | reverse complement strand
TTTCTGAAGGACATCCAGACAAAGTAGCAGATCAAATTAGTGATGCTTTATTAGATAATTTTTTAGCTTTTGATCCAGAATCTAAAGTAGCTTGCGAAACACTTGTAACTACAGGTCAGGTAGTACTTGCTGGTGAAGTAAAAAGCACTACCTATATAGACGTTCAAGAAATTGCAAGAAAAGTCATTAACAAAATTGGCTATACCAAAGGTGAATATCAATTTTCTGGTGATTCTTGTGGTGTAATTTCATTAATTCATGAACAATCTCAAGACATTAATCAAGGTGTAGATAGAGCTACTAAAGAAGAGCAAGGAGCAGGCGATCAAGGGATGATGTTTGGCTATGCTACCAACGAAACTCAAAATTACATGCCGTTGGCATTAGATATTTCTCATCGAATTTTACAAGTACTTGCTGAATTACGTAGAGAAAATAATGAGATTACCTATTTACGCCCTGATGCTAAGAGTCAAGTAACTATTGAATATAGTGATGATAATGTGCCACAACGGATAGATGCTATTGTGGTTTCTACGCAACATGATGATTTTGATGCAGATGATACGAAAATGTTGGCTCAAATTAAAAATGATATTATCTCTATTTTAATTCCACGTGTCAAGGCTCAATTACCTGCAAATATTCAAGCTTTGTTTAATGACGCTATCGAATATCACATCAACCCAACAGGTAAATTTGTAATTGGTGGCCCTCATGGGGACACGGGTTTAACAGGGAGAAAAATTATTGTGGATACTTATGGCGGAAAAGGAGCACATGGTGGTGGTGCTTTTTCTGGAAAAGACCCTAGTAAAGTAGATAGAAGTGCGGCCTATGCTTCGCGTCATATTGCTAAAAATTTAGTGGCTGCTGGCGTTTCTGACGAAATCTTAGTACAAGTAAGTTATGCTATTGGCGTGGTAGAACCGACTTCAATATTTGTTGACACCTATGGCACTTCAAAAATTGAGTTGAGTGATGGTGAAATTGCTAAAAAAGTAGCACAAATCTTTGATATGCGTCCTGCTGCTATCGAGTCTCGGTTAAAATTAAGAAACCCTATTTATTTAGAAACTGCAGCTTATGGCCATATGGGTAAAGAGCCTAAAGTCATTACAAAAACATTTGAGAGTCCGTATGCTGGTACTGTTGTAAAAGAAGTGGAATTATTTACTTGGGAGAAATTAGATTTTGTAACTAAAGTTAAAGAGACGTTTGGTTTATAAATCTATTCTTACAAATTATAGGTAATACTAAAAATAGCAAACCTTGGCTGTATAATATACGAAGAAGTACTATTATAAACATTCTCAACTGTATTATCTTGATTTAATGATTTGGTATCTAAAATATTTGTTACACTCATTTTATACTCCCAGTTACTATCCTTTTTTTGATAGCTTAAATTGGCATTCCAAAAGCTATAATTGTTAATCGTTCTGTTTTCTGTTCTATAATTATTATAAGTAAATTTTGTATTGAAAATAAAGTTTTTTAATAAGTATGCATCAAAATTGATGTAAGGGCTATGTGTATAATATTTGTTTTGTGTGATGCCTTGATTGTAATCATTAATGATATAATTATAACCAACATCAAAATTTGGAGCATCTCTGAAGTTTGTACTTACTTTCACCTTATATGATTGTATAAACGATTTTGACACTCTATTTACTGTAACCTGTGTTTGAGGCGATGTAAATAGGTTATTTAACTTCGAATAAGAAACATTTCCGCCAAGATTAACTTTAAACTTTCTAAAACTCTTTTCAAAATTGGCATTAGCAGAAATACTTTCATCAGGAAAAATAGAATTTATCGATGTGGAAATTTGATCGATACCTAACTGCTTTGTATTTCCTTTAATGGCATCAATTCTTTTATTATAATTTACAAATGCAAATACATTGGTATAATTAAACATATTAAAACTAGAATAATTTAATTGCACATTATGAGACAGTGAATTTTCTAGCTTTCGATTTCCGGCATACAAACTGTTATAATTATTAAACACAAAACCTTCGGCTAGGCTATTTACATCTGTAAAACTTACTTGCATATTATATGCCAGTCGTAAACTTTCTGATTTTTTTAAACTTATTTTCATAAATGCATCTGGCAATAATTTTATGAAACTATCGGTGTGTTTTTTGCCTAATTGTGTGTTTTTTACTGAATAACTATGCAAGGTGACACCTTGATTAAATGTAAAAATACCAGTAACAAATTTGTAATGCAAGCCTGCATAAAAATCATTAAAAGCGTATTTAACTTCATTTAATATTGATGTGTTTATAATTATATTTTGCACACTATTATCTAAAATCTGAAAAATATTAGAATTGAATTTTTGATTACTTAAAGTAGTGCCTAGGGTTATATTTACATTACTTTTAGTATTTAATAAGTAATAATAATCAAGCTTCGCATCTAATTTGTTTGTTGTAACGCTTTTGTTTTGTGAAACATCGAATATATTTTGATTTGTATCAAGAGACAATACATTTGCAAAAGACAATTGCTCTAATTTGGCATTGTAAAACGGGTTTTGGTTTTGCCAAAGATGCTGTGATTCAAAAGCAAAAATATGATCATCGCTTAAAGTATAGTAGTAATTTAAATTTTGATTGATAGAAAATGGTGTTTGTGTTTTATTTTCTAAAATTGTCCCTGCCTCTGATGAAAGAAATTTTTGAAATTGCGTTAGTTTTGAAATTTTTCCGAAAACATCATAATCTAAATGGTTATTAGCATTTGGTTTGTAACTGGCACTTAACTTTATCAAGCCCAACTTATTATTTTGCCGTGTTAGGCTATTTGTTGTTTCTGTCAAATTTGCATTTATATAATTGCGTTCGCTAGTTTGTTCAAATTCAGTTTTTGTACCTGAATAGATTGCAAATCCACTTAAATTCCAAGTTTTTTTAGGCGAATAGCTGAAATTTAATGCCCCAAACTTAGAATTAACATCTTTGGCTTGATTGTTTTGCATTACTAAAAAACTTAAATCATCTGATAAGCTTATACTTGTTCCGCCATCGCCAAGTTTTTTAAATCCGCCTGTAAACTTAAAATAATCACGCCAAGTAAATGAAATTTCACCAATATTATTAACGTTTGCCATAATATTTAAACTGTATTTTGGGCTGTAATAAAATAATTTCGGATTGGCTATATATCGCGATTCATCCATCGCAATACTACTTCCTGCTTTTATTTCACCAAACCAAAAATTCTTTTTCCCTGATTTTAATTTGATGTTAATTGCAATATTATCTTCATTATCAGTAACACTACGCAATTGATTAATTTCAGTATGGTTTTTTAATATTTCGACCTTATCAATGGCGTTTGCAGGAATGTTCTTGATTGCTAATTTTGAGTCGCCATCAAAAAAATCTTTTCCCTCTACCATTACCTTTCGTACTGTTTTACCTTCTACTCTAATTTCTCCGTCTTCATTTACTTCTACACCTGGTAATTTTTGTAAGACATCGCCTAATTTTTTTTCACGCCCGCTCGTAAAAGAATCAGCATTATAAACAATGGTATCTCCTTTTATGGTTACCGGCATTTTATAAGTAAGATTTACTTCATCTAGTGTAGTGTCTTCCTGTAAACTTATATTTTTAACAATATCTATTTCTCTAGTATTTAGTACTTTGTCAGCAGTTTTCATACCCACATAACCAACCTTTATATTGTAAGATTTATTTTTTTGTAAATCCAATTTATAATACCCTTTAGCGTCTGTAAAGCCATACGAATCTAATTTTTTAGTTAGCTGATTGATAGCAATTATATTTGCCATTTCTAGTGGATTGCCAATGCTGTCTTTTACAATGCCTGTTACTCTAATTTGGGCAGTAGTAATGTAAGCAGTCATAAAAATGACTACAAAGAGTAGATTTTTCATTAAATTAAATATTAGCTATTTATTAGAATCTTGAAATAATAAAAACTAGTATATCTATTAAAACAAGTATCATAAATTATCCTTGAACTTGAATACTAAAGGACTCTCCATCTTTACTTTTTCTTCTATTTTTAAAACGCTCCATCATTTCTTTAGTCTGAGCATCCATAATTTTATCATATTTTTCTTGTGTTACTTTTTTACCTTTTGTAGGCTCCTCAATCTTTATCTTTTCTGTTGGGTTCAATATTAATTCTGTACAAACAATGGTTTCTTTACCTTCTTGTATTTCTAAAATCAATCCTGGTAATCCCCAATGTCCTTTAGGCCCATTACTCACAGGAATGTCTGGTGTGTACCATGCTGAAGTTTCAACAGTAACCATTTCTTTGGTTTCATTTTCTTTTCCGTTTTCTAAAGAGAAGCTAATCCTTTCTTCTTCTCTTGAACGTGTCGCTTTATAACAGGTGTACTTACCAATGTTTTTGGTTTCACCAGTCATTTTCCATTTAAAATCTTCTAGATTATCTTTAATTAGAAATCGTTTTCCACTAATTTCAGTTTTATTCGTATAGCGTTTTTCTGCTATGTTTTTATAGAGCACATCGGTACCGCCACCATTACCTGTAATAATAATTTGTACGCCATTGCTTTTTGTTTTTGGTGCAGCTAATTCTTTGTTTTGTTTAAACGTCGACTCTGTTTTTGTAAAATTTAATGTATATGTTTTTTGAAGTTGTTTTTGCAGCTGTGCCATTAATTGTTTCTGAACTTCTGAATTTGGTGCATGTGAAGAGCTGTCAATTTTAATATCGACTTTTCTATGCGTTTTATAGGTTGCTTTTCCCTGAAAGTTTTGTGCAAAACCTGACAAGAAACAAGTTGCCAGTAATAGTGTAATTAGGTTTTTCATAATATCTTAATTTTGAATTTCTATACTGCAAATATGAAACTGAAAACCCATACTTTGAGTTAATGAGTGTTAACGTGTGTTAAGCAATACTTTTTATCAATAATAACTGCCTATATTTGAACTATGAACACTAAAAAATACAACTGGATATTATATTTAATTACAGCTACCATAGTGACTACTATTGCTGTACAGTTGTATTGGAATTATAAAAATTATGAACTAAATAAACAACGTGTTTTAAATGATATTCAGATTAGTTTAGACAATACCATAGAACTGTATTATACCGATTTATCTAAAAAGAATTTTTTTGCCATTGTTGAATCTAAAGATTCTTCAGGTAACAAATGGGTAAAAAGTAAAACGATAACATCAATTTTCAATCCTCAAAAAAAAGATTCTTTCTCTTCTAATTTTTCGACTATTGAAATTAATACCGGTAATAACGAAGAGTTTAAAATGATGAAAGCCATTTTTATAGATTCTATAGTTGATGATGTAGAAGATGGTTTTTATAAAAATTTTAAAGATTCTGTTCCAAAAGAATATTCTAAAATCACTCAGTTTACACAATTTTCTAAAGATGGTAAGAGCGGTTTTCATATTAATAAAAACAAGCATGAAATTAATGAAGTGCATGTTTTTAAAGGAAAGAAAGCAACCGATAGTTTAAAATTAATAGAAGGCTTACAAACAATTTTTATTGCCATACAAAATGATTCTTTAAATCATAAAAAAATTGACTCTCTTTTAAAGAACGAACTATATCGTAAAAAAATATCAACTGCTTACTATTTTGATCATATAAAAGACGACACTGTTTTCTACTCTAATAAAATACTTTCACAACCAGAATTCACACTTACTAGTGTTGCAAAATCAACATATCTTAAACCAAACGAGAAGTTAACATTACACTATAAAAACCCGACTTACGAAGCCTTTAAAAGAAGTTTAACTGGAATTTTATTATCTCTTTTATTGTCTATTGCAGTCATAGCAAGTCTCTTTTATTTATTAAAAATTATCAATCAGCAAAAACAGTTAGCCGAAATTAAAAATGACCTTATCAATAATATAACGCACGAATTTAAAACTCCTATTACAACAGTGTCAACTGCCATTGAAGCTATTGCTAATTTTGATGCTTTAAACGATATAAAAAAAACCAAAAAATACCTTTCTATTTCTTCTGTACAGTTAAACAAACTAAACCTAATGGTCGAAAAATTATTAGAAACTGCAACACTAGATAGCGAAAGCTTACTGTTAAAAAAAGAGCCTGTTAATATTATTGATTTGATTGATAAAATTACTAAAAAACATCAATTAATTACTCCCGAAAAAACAATAGTTTTTTCATCTAATATCAAAACTAAAATAAACAATGTTGATATTTTTCATTTTGAAAACGCTGTCTCTAACTTGATTGATAATGCAGCAAAATACGGAGGCAAACAAATAGAAATTATTATAAATTCTGTATTAAATAATTTAGAGATTTCTATAGTAGACAATGGTGATGGTATTGATAAAAATCACAGAGAGAAAATTTTTGATAAATTTTACCGTGTGCCCAAAGGAAATACACATGATGTAAAAGGCTTTGGCATTGGCTTATATTACACCAAAAAAATCATAGAAAAACATGGTGGCTCTATTCATTTAAACCAAAATAACCATCTCACAACTTTTAAAATATTTCTACCAAATGCATAAATCAACCATTCTTTTAGCCGAAGACGAGCCTGCCTTAGGTCAGATTATAAAAGAAAGTTTAGAGACTAGAAATTTCAACGTTCTTTTATGTGAAAATGGTGAAAAAGCATATCAAATCTATAGATCTAAAAAACCAGAATTATTAGAGAAAAGCGGGGATATTGATGCCGCACATGAAATTATCGAACAATGCAGA
>CAYRZY010000173.1:0-6766 GCA_964428855.1 uncultured Flavobacteriaceae bacterium | reverse complement strand
CGGGCAAATGAAACTGGAAAATACCTTGGCTAAAAAAGCCGATAAAATCCTTATTTGTGATACCGATTTACTAGAAACTAAAGTGTATTCTTCAGCATATTATGGTGGGTTTGTTGACCCATTGTTAGATAAAGCAGCCAAAGAAAATTCATACAACCTTTATCTGTTAACCTATATTGACACCCCTTGGGAGGCTGATGACTTACGAGATAGACCAGAACTGCGTTTAGAAATGTTTAATGCATTTGAAAAGGCTTTAAAAGACCATGACAGACCTTATATTTTATTAAAAGGAAATAAACAAAAAAGACTTAAAAAGGCTATACAAGCTATTGATGAAATTTTAGAAAATAAAGAAAATTTAGATAGCTATTCCGATAATCTAGCCGATATAGATTTACATTTTTTACATCAAAATATTGAAGGAACTTCTGGGTTTGAGATGTAAAAACACCCTATGAGCTTTGCTCAGTAACTTCGTTACAAAATGTACTTTGTTTCTTGTTAATTCTCAAGGAGACAATCCTAATATTAATAGAAAACGGCACCATTTTTACATTAAAAAATATTTAAATCATTAAAAACAAGAAGTTGTTATTTCTCAAACTAAAAAGGCCGATACTACAATTGTCCCCTTGAGGGGACTTTAGGGGTGTGTTTTTCTTGATATGTAAGGATTGAAAGTTATCTCCCCCTTTCTTTACTCCATTTTTAATTGTAATTTTAACAATACAATTATCGTTTGGAGTAAATTCATTCCCCTCTTTAAAAAAGAGGGGAGCTATAAAATGTTTTAAATGAACACTGAAAACCTCATCAAAGAATTAAAATTTAAAGCCATTAGAAGTAGTGGGCCAGGAGGACAACATGCCAATAAAGTATCTTCAAAAATTGAATTGACTTTTGATCTTGAAGGGTCAATCGAGCTAAATGATGATCAAAAAATACTTTTGCTTAAAAACTTAGCAAACAGATTAACCAAAGAAAATATATTGATTCTTTTTTGTGATGAGAGTAGAAGTCAACATAAAAATAAAGAAATAGCAGTCAAACGATTTTTAGAACTCATTAAAAACGGACTCAAAAAACCGAAAATTAGAAAAGCTACAAAACCTTCAAGAGCATCCGTAAAAAAACGGTTAAATAATAAAAAGAAAGCTTCCCTAAAAAAACTATCCCGAAGTTTTAAGAAAAAACCTGATTTAGATTGAAAAATCAAAAATCTAATTTACCTTTGCCTCAATCTTAAAAGGGGTGCTTGCATCTGAACTTTTACCTAGACAAAATTGAAAAGGTACTAAAAGGAGTTCAGCACGTAGGCTGAGATTACACCCATTGAACCTAGAACAGGTAATGCTGTTTAGGAAAGTGAAATTCATTATAAACCAAAGAATAATCACCTCTTTTTATTCGATTATTAATACATAATCGTATGAAAGATTTATTTCTATTCTTGACATTATTTGCATTGTCAGTCAATATCATTGCTCAAGAAAACCAACAAATCAAAACGTATCAAGATTCTACCAAAGTTGAAAAACTAGACGAAGTCATCGTAAAAGCTGTACGTGTGCATGCTGAATCTCCAATAACACACTCTAACATTTCGAAAGAAGACTTAGAAAAACGGAATCTCGGACAAGACATTCCTATTTTAATGAACTACCTGCCAAATGTTGTGACCACTAGTGATGCTGGTGCAGGCGTGGGTTATACAGGTATTCGAGTTCGTGGTAGTGATGCTTCTAGAGTCAATGTAACTATTAATGGTATTCCTTATAATGATGCAGAAGGGCAAGGTACTTTTTGGGTTGATTTACCCGATTTTTCTTCGTCTGTAGAAAATTTACAATTGCAACGTGGTGTGGGTACTTCAACTAATGGATCTGGTGCTTTTGGTGCAAGTCTAAACCTCTTAACAGATGCTGTTTCTGATCATCCTTATGGGGAAATCTCAAACTCTTTTGGCTCATTTAATACTAGAAAACATACTATAAAATTCAGTACAGGAGTACTCGGCGAACATATAGAAATTGCTGGTAGATTTTCTAAAATTGCTTCTGATGGTTATATAGACCGAGCTTCATCCGATTTAAAATCGTATTTTTTACAAGCTTCATATATTGATGATAATACATTGATAAAAGCTTTGGTTTTTGGCGGACAAGAAATTACTTATCAATCATGGTTTGGTATTGATGCCGAAACCTTAGCTACAAATAGAACTTTTAATCCTGCTGGTCAACACACAGCTAAAGACGGCACTATTAAATTTTACGATAATGAAATAGATAATTACCGTCAAGACCACTATCAATTCCATTGGAGTGAGCGTTTTAACAATTATTGGTCAAGTACTATTGGCTTAAATTACACGCATGGTAAAGGCTATTATGAGCAATATAAAGAAGATGAAGATTTTGCTGATTATGATTTTAGTCCCTTAGAATTAGGTGGTGAAACTATTGATAAAACCGATATCATTAGACGTCGTTGGTTGGATAATGATTTTTATGTAATCAATGCAACTGCAAATTACAAAAAAGATAAAATTGATTTTATTTTCGGTGGTTCGTACAGTTTCTATGATGGCGATCATTTCGGAGAAGTAATTTGGGCAGAATATTCTGGTGAGTCAGAAATTAGAGATCAATATTATGTTGGGAATGGTAAAAAAACAGATATCAGTATTTTTTCAAAGGCTACTTACAAAATTAATGATAAATTTAGCCTTTACGGAGACTTACAAGGACGCTTTGTAAATTACAAAACTACAGGATTAACCTCTGATAGAATTCCGCTAGAAATTGATGAAGAGTATCAGTTTTTTAATCCGAAAGCTGGACTTACCTATAAAATTAATACTCAAAATCAACTCTATACATCTTATGCTAGAGCCAATAGAGAACCGAGAAGAAGTGATTTTGAAAACGGAATTACCAAGCCTGAAAAGCTCAATGATTTTGAATTGGGTTATCGTTTAAATAACAACAAAATAAAAGTCAATTCTAACATTTATTACATGCACTACAAAGACCAAATGGTATTGACAGGTAAGTTAGATGATGTAGGAGCACCAATACGAACTACAAGCGGTAAAAGTTATCGATTAGGTTTGGAAATAGATGCTACATTAACCTTAAATGAAAAATTCATTATACAGCCAAATGTATCATTCAGTAGTAATAAAAATAAGGACTTTGTTACTTCAAAAGATGGAGGGTTAATTAACTTGGGAGATACCAATATTTCATTTTCACCAGATATTGTTGTTGGAAATAACCTTACCTACAAACCTCTTGAAAATTTACAAGTTGCTTTATTGTCAAAATATGTTGGCAAACAATATATGAGCAATACAGATGCTGATTTTTCAGTATTGGATAGCTATTTGGTTAATGACATCAATATTGTATATGAAATAAAACCGAATACCATTTTCAAATCGATTGTTATTTCTGCTTTAGTTAATAATATTTTTAACAAAGAATATGTTTCTAATGGCTATTATTACACCTATGATGATACTTGGTCAAACCCAGGAAACACAACAACTATTGAAGGTTCTGGTTATTATCCGCAAGCAACAACTAACTTTTTGGTGGGAATTACGCTGAAGTTTTAAATCCTCTCCCCTCTCGAAGTTTCGGGACTTTCCTAAGGAGAGGGTGCTTGATTTTGAGTAAAATATTCCCATTGGATTAACGAGAAAAAGTACTTCTTTGGAACTAATTTTTATTAGCCAATTGGCCGCAAGCAGCATCAATATCTTTACCTCTGCTTCGGCGTACATTCACTATAATATGATTTGCTTCTAGGCTACGCACATACATTTCTGTCGCTTTTGGTGATGCTTGTTGAAATTCGCCATCATCAATGGCATTGTATTCTATTAGGTTTACTTTAGAAGGAATTTTTTTACAATAATCTACCAAAGCATTTGCATCATTTTGACTGTCATTTATTCCTTTCCAAATCACATATTCAAAGGTAATTTTACGTTGTGTTTTGGTATACCAATATTGTAAAGAAGCCAACAATTCTTCCAAATTACTTTTGTCATTGATTGGCATCATTTTAGAGCGAATAGCATCAATAGCCGAGTGCAAAGATACCGCTAAATTGAATTTCACCTCATCATCAGCTAGTTTTTTAATCATTTTAGGGATACCTACAGTAGAAAGCGTAATTCGCTTTGGCGACATTCCCAACCCTTCATCAGAAGTGATTTTATCAATAGCTGACAATACATTTTTATAATTCAACAAAGGCTCACCCATCCCCATAAAAACAATATTTGACAATTTATGATTGTGGTAAATTCGGCTTTGTTTATCAATTTCTACTACTTGATCGTAAATCTCATCAGGATTCAAATTCCGCATCCGCTTTAAGCGAGCTGTAGCACAAAAATTACAATCTAAACTACAACCGACTTGACTAGAAACACAAGCCGTTGTTCTGGTTTCGGTCGGAATTAAAACCGACTCAACAATCATACTGTCGTGTAATTTAATGGCATTTTTAATAGTACCGTCATTAGAACGTTGCATCAAATCTACTTTGATATGATTGATTACAAAGTTTTCTTCAAGCATTGACCTTGTCTTTTTTGACAAGTTGGTCATGTCATCAAAAGTATAGGCAGCTTTGCTCCATAACCATTCATAAACCTGATTACCTCGAAAAGCTTTGTCTCCATTTTCAACAAAGAATTCACGCAATTCTTCTTTTGATATAGCTCTTATGTCTTGCTTTTTTGCCATTAGTTTTAATACCGTTTTGGTAAAGATATTTGTTTTTAAATAAAAAGAGGCTTATAAAATTATAAGCCTCTTTTTATTTAAAATTTTATCCCAAATTATATAATTAACATGGCATCACCATAAGAATAGAAATTGTATTTTTCTTTAATGGCAATTTCATAAGCTTCTTTAAGAAAATCATGACCTGCAAAAGCAGAAGTCATCATCATTAAAGTCGATTTTGGTGTATGAAAATTAGTAATCATAGAATTTGCAATACTAAATTCGTAAGGAGGGAAAATAAATTTATTTGTCCATCCATTATACGGTTTTAAACGATGATTTGAAGATACTGCACTTTCTAAAGTTCTCATTACTGTAGTTCCAACAGCACATACTCGTCTTTTAGTATTTATTCCTGTATTTATTGCTTTAACTGCATTTTCAGGAATATCTATTTCTTCAGAATCCATTTTATGTTTAGATAAATCTTCTACTTCAACAGGATTAAATGTACCTAAACCAACATGTAACGTAACCTCTTCAAGATTAATTCCTTTGATTTCTAATTTTTTCAATAAATGCTTAGAAAAATGTAATCCTGCAGTTGGAGCAGCAACAGAACCTTCATGCTTGGCATAAATAGTTTGATATCTTTCTTTGTCTAAAGGCTCAACATCTCTATTTATATATTTAGGTAACGGTGTTTCACCTAATTCTTTTAATTTTTTTCTGAATTCATCATAAGGCCCATCGTACAAAAAACGCAATGTTCTTCCTCTTGAAGTTGTATTGTCAATTACCTCAGCAACTAAATCCTCATTTTCACCAAAGAATAACTTATTCCCTATTCTAATTTTTCTAGCTGGATCAACTAAGACATCCCACAAACGACTTTCAGCATTCAATTCTCTTAATAAAAAAACTTCAATCCTTGCTCCAGTCTTTTCTTTATTACCGAATAATCTAGCAGGAAATACTTTGGTATTGTTAAATACCATAACATCATCTTCCTCAAAATAACTTATCAAATCTTTGAACTTTTTATGTTCAATTTTTTCAGTTTTTCTATCTAAAACCATTAGTCTAGATTCATCTCTATGCTCTGCAGGATATTCAGCTAATAACTCTTCTGGCAATTCATATTTAAAACGTGATAATTTCATAGTAGGTTGTATTAGTTTTTTTCTTTTTTATAAAAAATGAATGCAAATATACAATATCCACATAGGCATTGTCAAGTGTTTGGCTAATTATTCTTGTTTTTCCATACAGTCAGGGGCGTTTTATTACATTAAATTCAGATTTAAAGGATAATATTCATGTATCAGTGGCAAAAAATACAGCTATTTCACTAAATTTGCATCTTAATTTTTAGAAAAATGTATAGAAGTCATACTTGTGGTGAATTAAACTCATCTGCTATTAATACAGAAGTAATTTTATCTGGATGGGTGCAAAAAATTAGAAAACTTGGAGGGCTAACTTTTATTGATTTAAGAGATAGATATGGAATCACGCAAATTATAATTGATGATAATTATGATTTTTCTCTTTGGGAAGATGAGGAAGAAGTAGGGTCAATTTCAGATCTTGAAAATCCCAAACTTTATTTTCCTTTAATAAATAAAGAAGGGTTTGATATAAGAAATGTTCAAAGAGAATGGGTTTTACAAGTCAAGGGTTATGTTAGAGAAAGAAAAAGTAAAAATCCAAAAATTCCAACTGGTGATATTGAAGTTTATTATAAGGATTTTAAAATTTTAAATATTTCTAAAACTCCACCCTTTACTATTGAAGATGAAACCGATGGAGGTGAAGAAATCCGAATGAAATATCGCTATTTAGATATTAGACGTAATCCTGTTCGTGAAAATTTAATTTTCCGTTCTAAAGTAAGTATGGAGGTTCGTAATTATCTAACTAACGAAGGATTTATCGATGTAGAAACGCCTTATTTAATCAAATCTACACCAGAAGGTGCTCGTGATTTTGTGGTGCCAAGCAGAATGAATGAAGGG
>CAYRZY010000172.1:4417-6771 GCA_964428855.1 uncultured Flavobacteriaceae bacterium | reverse complement strand
AAGAAGAGAACACTAATAAAAAGAATGTGCTAAAAAATATTCGCACTATTAATTATGATGCTGCTTAAAACTCCATAGTTAAAACCTCTCCATTGTTGGTATTTCACCAACAAACCAATTCCTTCTTCACTCCAGCTCAAAAATAGTCACACCAGCACCGCCCCTATCAGCGTGCTCATCATGGATATTGAAGATCATCTTATAGCCCTTTAGTTGTTTCCTGACCAATTCCCTCAAAATTCCGTCTCCTTTGCCATGCACCACATGTAGTTCACCCGAAGAGAATAGCAAAGCACTATCAATAAATACGTCTAACATAGCCAACGCTTCTGCCGCCCTTTTTCCCCTTAAATCCAACCTAGAACTAAAGTTCGCCATCTTGCTGCTCAAGTCTATTCCTCTGCTTGCCGTGGGTTTAGTAGATTTTTTAAATACGCCCTTTGATACTTTTTCAAGTCTGCTCAATTTTAGTTTAGAAGTCAAACTCCCAAAAACTATCTCCACATCCTTTCCTCGCATGCCAATAACTTCCCCAATCGTTTCTTGTCCTTTTATCCGCACAAACGAACCTGTTTCAATCGTTCCTTCTACAACTTTCACTGTAGGTTTTGGCTTCTTGACCTTTTCTTTTTTGATGGATTCTTTAAATACTTCCAACTTCTTCCTAACATCCTTGGTCGTTGTTTTAGAAGCCTTGTGTTCCTTAATTACCCGTATGGTAGACTCAATACGCTGATTTGTTTCCTTTAGCAGTCGGCTCGCCTCTTCCTTTGCCTCGTTGACAATCGTTTTACGTTTTTCACTTAGCTCATCAGTCAGCGCCTGATATCTCTTCAGTTTTTGCTGTAGCGAATTGTTATTTGATTGCAGCGCCTTTCTTTCCTTTTCTAGTGTAAACTTCTCTTTCTCCAAATCAGACAGCAGCTGCTCAAAATTTACTTTTTCTGTTCCTAATTTTTCCTTAATATTCTCAATGATGTTTTTGTCCAATCCTATTTTCTGCGCAATCTCTAAGGCAAACGAACTGCCAGGTTTTCCTATTTCCAATTTATACAGTGGTGCGAGATTTTCTGTATCAAAGCGCATTGCTCCGTTCACCACTCCTTCTGATTTTTCAGCAAACTCCTTCAAATTAGAATAATGCGTATTCACTACGCCAAAAGTTTTTTGCTGGTTCAATTTTTCCAATACCGCCTCGGCAATTGCCCCACCAAAATTGGGATCGGTACCAGTTCCAAATTCATCAATCAAAAACAAAGTTTTCCTATCCGCATGCTCTAAAAAGAACTTCATACTACTCAGGTGTGAACTATACGTACTCAAATCATTCTCGATAGATTGTTCATCGCCAATGTCAATAAAAAAATTCTTAAAAACACCTAACGTTGACTCTTCGCTCACAGGCACCAGCATTCCAGCCTGAAACATATATTGAATCAGCCCGACGGTCTTTAAACAAACAGATTTACCGCCCGCATTTGGTCCTGAAATTACCAAAATTCTATTTTCATCCTCTAACACAATATCTAACGGCACGACCGATTTACCCAATTCCTGATGTGCCAAATACAAAAGTGGATGCGTCGCCCCCTTCCAATCTATGCTATTACTGTTCACAAAGTTAGGCTTGATACCGTTGATTTTTATTGCAAACTTTGCCTTTGCCCTGATGAAATCTAATAGACTCAAGAAAATAAGTGCCCTTCTCAATGGATAAAGTTCCTCTCTCACTTTGTCAGTAAGCGCAATCAGTATTTTTATCACTTCCCTTCGCTCCTGATATTCTAACTCCTTAATTTCATTATTCACTTCTAGCACCTCAGTAGGTTCTAGATAAACCAGCTTCCCCGAGGCGGATTCATCTTGCACAAACCCCTTGATTTTTCGCTTGAACTCTGCCTGCACAGGTATCACCATCCTTCCATTTTTGATGGTGATATTTGCATCTGACTTCGTGTATTTTTTGTCAATTGCTTGCTTCAACACTTGGTTGAGCAACTTTCTTAGTTTCCGTTGGTCACTTTGGGTTTTCTTTCTAATTTGAAACAATTCAGGGGTTGCATTGTCCTTAATTTTTCCCTTTTCATCTATTTTAGAGGTAATTGCATCCAGCAGTGTAGTATCTAGCTCCGTAGTAGATGCCATTTGTTTTAACTGCTCACTTTCCTCTTGTTGTTTGAAAAAATGTAGCCAAGCGAATAATGTTTCCAGTGAAATTTTTAAGTCATGTAATGCTTCCTCTTCCAAAAACACACCTTCAATCTTGGCTCTTTCTAGGCTTTCTGAAAAATCATAAAAATCACCATTTGGCATAGACTCGCCATTGGCAATTACCTGCCTAAATTCGTCAGTTT
>CAYRZY010000172.1:0-4317 GCA_964428855.1 uncultured Flavobacteriaceae bacterium | reverse complement strand
TTCAAATGCATCATACAGTTGTTGTGTAGAGTCTTTGGTCACACCCAACTTGGTGAGTTTCCCCTCTAGCATATGCATATCCACTAGGTAATCCACCATCACCGCTTTATCCAACACCCAATCGGGTTTCCCTTTTTTCTCATTACATGAAAAAAGAAATAAAAATACTAATAAATACAATGCGTTTTTCATCATTCTAAGTTTTTACAAATTTACATGATAAATATGGTTCTAGCGTATTTTTGGGATATCAATTGAATTGAGCACAGCAGAAATACACTAGAATATATTATACTTGCAGGTATAAAGGATATAAACACACCTTCTGAGCAAAAGGTGTGTTTATACATACGGTTATAGGGCATAAAAAAAGAGCAAGGTTAAATGCATTTTTATGAAATCAAGTAATCTGAATGCTTGCTTTTTTTTAATGCACGTTTAACTAAAAAACCAAATAGTTTTATTGGTGTTTTTCTTGGTAAGAATCTATTTTCAAAAGCGTAAATCTTATTTAGCAATCCGGGTACAACACTTATTCTTTTTCCTAAATATTTTAATGCAGGCTTAGCTGTTGAATGAGTATCCATAATTTTGATAGGCATTTTACTAAAATCAACATCCATATTATCTAACATTTTGGTTTTTGTAGGACCGGGAGCTAAAACAATTACATCAACCCCATACGGCTTTAATTCTACACTTAATCCTTCACCAAAATTTAATATAAAAGATTTTGAAGCACAATATGTTGTAAATAATGGAACACCTTGATACCCTAATAAACTTGATATTAAAATAATTCCACCTCTTTTTTTAGCAACAAATCGTTTAGAAAACAGATGAGATATTTGAGTTGGAACAGTTATATTTAATTGAATCAAGTCTTGATGCTGTTTACTTGTTCTTTTTATAAAATGACCAGTTAACTCCATTCCTGCATTGATTACAGCAATTCCAATATCTAAATCTTTAGTGTACTCTTCAATAATACTAACTGCATTTTCTTCTAAAAGATTAATAGATAAAGTTTTCACTTCAATAGTGTTAGTTTTTAAAATTTCATTTCTTGCTTTTTGTAATTTAGTTTCATCTCTTGCAATGATTAAAACATTCATTTTTTTTTCAGCTAATAAATGGGCAAATGCCAAACCTATTCCTGAAGACCCACCTGTTATCACAGCCCATTTACCGTATTTTGTTTTAAAATCACTCATTAATTTAGTGATTTAATCATTTTAAATATTTGCTCTTCATCCCCTGAAACAAAACCTTGTTTTTCCCAGATTATCTCTCCTTTTTTATTTATTAAAAATGAGTGAGGTGTATTGTAAGCATTCATTTTATGCATTAAATCTCTTTCAACATCTAAGTAAATATCAAAAGGCCAATTATTGTTTTTTACGAAAGGAGCAACACCATTTGCGTACTGTGGTAAATCAACAGAAACGGCTACAATATTAACAGCTGTTTCTTTCTGCCATTGTTTATAAACCTTTGAAATAGTTGACAATTCTTTTTTGCAAGGAGCACAGCAAGTTGCCCAAAATACTATTAATGTTGGACTATCTTTATTAATTATTAAGGATGAATTTATTTTATCTCCATTCAAATTTTTTATGTCTACTGAAGGAATATAAACTTTATTCTTTAAATTGTTTTTAGTTTCTATTACATCATTGTTTCCTATTGCTGAAACAAAAATAAATGTTAAAAACACAACAGATATAGTGATTAATTTATTCATCATTTTTATATTTATAGGGTTGACACTATAAAAGTATCAACCCTAATTATTAATTATTGAGGAAAATTAAATTTGGTATGAATCATATACATTTTACTCAAAGCCTTTTCTAAAAGTAATGCTGATTTCTTAAACTCTTCATCAGCAATTAAACCATAATATGCACTTGTATTTGTCCATTCAACAATTCCACACATATGCGGGTTTATAGAGTAACTTTCTGTTGGTGCATTTGCTAAAGGTTTCAAATCCACTAAAAATTTAGGAGAGCCATATAATTTTTTTACTTCAGCAGTACCTTCAAAGTATTTCGGAAGTAACTCTTTAGCGTTTGGAGTTAACCAAGCATTGAAGAATTCATATCTTTTTCCTTCTGTAAATGTTACATCCACATCTTTTTCTACAGTAAAGAATCCTTGCTTAAAAGAGGTAATTACTTCATCTCTTAAAGGGAATATCTTCATAGCCTCTTTGTCTTTGCTTATTTTGTTATAAGCTTCTATATTTGGCCATTCAAATAGAGCTACCATTTGCGGATGAATTTCTCCTTCAATAATAGCTGTTACTTCAAAACTACCCAACATTTTACCACCATACTTTGATGCTATTGGTAATACTTTTCCAAAATATTCGTTCAATTGCATCTCTTTACCACCTTGAACAGTAGCATAGGCAATTTCTATTACTTTTCCTTTTTTAAAGGTTATTATTGACTCCTTATCTGTTGATTCTGATGGTATAATTTCGTTTATACTATTCATCCTTTGACTTCCATAAGTTACACCACCTAAACTAATAGTCATTGCTAGTAATACTGCTTTCATTTTATTCATTTTTATCATTTTTATATTGTTTAATTAAACGTTTTTATACCTCTCCATTTTCATAACTTTTTCTTTAGCTGCATTTTTTTCGCCAGTTTCAATGAAATGCTTATACAGAATTAAAGACTCTCTATTTCCTTTTTTAAGCTTCCCTTTCATCATTCCCGTTAAAAAACCAGGTTTCAATCGATAATTAGTTACCTGATACATAATAGTATTTCCATCACTATCTAATTTGACACCAAAACCATTAAACATTTTTTTTAAAGGAAAATTTGTCCATTCGTACACTTCATATCTATAATATCGTCCTTCCTTTATCTCTGTAACTCGCTCTTTAATGTCAATTTTTCTTTTCCCATCATAAATCGTGCAAGCTCTTTCACAACCCAAAGAAGCTTTATCAGGACTGTTTCCTTCACTATTTGATGATGCTATTCCCGTGTGAAAAGACGCTATATTGCCATATTGCTGTAAAATTTCCCAAACCTGTTCAGGGGTAGCATCAACTTTAACTTGGTAAATTATTTCTGTGAGCCGAACCCCATCAGACTCTAGTAATTCAGACATTTCATTAAAGTCCTCTTCTGATTTATTAGTCTGTCCCATAGCATTAGAAATCATTCCTAATGTTATAAGTAATAATCCCGTCTTCAAATACATTTTCATTTTTTTTATGTTTTAATTATTAATATGAAACAAAAGTATTGTATGTTTGTAAAGCAAACAAATATTACTGTACATACAAATAAGTTCGTGCTATGAGAAAAACAACCTCTACCAATTATGAAAATCAAAAAATATTAGAAATGTCTTGTGGATTGTCTTACGGTGTGGAGTTAATATCAAAAAGATGGACTGTAAATATACTTTGGAGTATTAATAATGATTTACTTAGATATGGAGAAATCAAAAGAAGTATTCCCGGTATTTCCGAAAAAATGCTAACTCAAAGATTACGTGATATGGAATTTGATGGCATAATCTTAAGAAAGGATTTCAAAACAATCCCTCCTCACGTAGAATATTCACTAACAGAAGCAGGCTCAATGTTAATACCAGTATTAAAGGGGTTGTGTAATTGGGGAAGTAATGTTAGAGGTATAACTCGACAAGAGAAACCTAAAAATGGTAAGTAAAACGCCCTATAACAACACCTAAACTTAATAAGGGTTTCAGAGATAAATTGATAGTTCTAAGCCTTTAATCGAGTCCGCCAAATATAAAATTTGGCATTAAATTAAAAGAAAATGTTTATATTTGGCTAAGTGACAGATTGAAAGTTTATCTCTTTTAGTCCCTTACTAAGTTTAGCTAAACGTTGGCAATAATTAAAAACCTATAACCTGAATTCAAGTAATGAAAACAATATTTTGCTTAATTATTTTAATCTGCACCTTCAGTTGTAACTCTCAAAAAAAAGAGTCAAACAATAATAAAACTCAAACAAGTTCGGTCTTTTCTAAAATAGATTATATAACAGATATTGATGAACGTGCTAAAACTTTAGCCACAACTCATCCTTACCCATACCAACACATATCTAAAAAAGATTTTTGGAAAACTATTGAGAAAGCCAAAAATCAAATTACGGACAAAACAACTTTACCTGAATTTATATGGTATTGTAGTGAGATTGTCGCTAACATAGGTTGCAGTCATACAACTTTAGGTGCTTTTCTACAAGAGAGTAAACATAAACCAACTAGCCTACAGAGGACTTGCACCTCTTGCTATCTCTAAGTATCT
>CAYRZY010000171.1:0-6773 GCA_964428855.1 uncultured Flavobacteriaceae bacterium | reverse complement strand
CACTGAACACTGAACACTGAACACTGAACACTGAACACTGAACACTAGTCCCTACTTAGAATACGTAATCCCCAATACAATAACATTGCTAAAGATCCAATAGCAGCAACTAAATAAGTTCTTGCTGCCCATTTTAGAGCATCTTCAGAACCTTTAAACTCATCTTGAGTTACGATGTTTTTGTCTTTTAACCAAGCTAAAGCTCTATTGCTAGCATCATATTCAACAGGTAATGTGATAAAGCTAAATAATGTACCCATCGCCATAAAACCTAAACCTACTACCGCGATTATAAATCCGATTCCAGTACTTCCAGAAGCAGCACCTAAAATAATACCACCAATAACCATGTATTGTGAGTATTTAGAAGTAATACTAACTGCAGGTACTAATTTTGAACGTAAGCCAAGCCATTGATATGCTTTAGCGTGTTGTACAGCATGACCAACTTCATGTGCGGCTACTGCGGCTGAAGCAGCATTACGTTGATTGTAGACACCTTCGCTTAAATTGACAGTTTTATTTGTAGGATTGTAATGGTCGGTAAGCATACCAGGTGTTGAAAGCACTTCAACATCAGTAATGCCATGATCTGCTAACATTTTTGTAGCAATTTCTGCTCCACTCATGCCATTGCTTAGTTGTACGTTAGAGTAATGTTTAAATTTACTTTTCAATTTATTACTAACTAACCAACTTACTAAAGAAATAGCTCCAATTAAAATATAAAATCCAATCATAATTTTTTGTTATTAAATTTACATATAAATATATGGTAAATTTACAGCATAAATTATTCCAAACAGAAATATTCCAACAAAATGACAAAAAAAGCTGAAATACTCTTAATATATACAGGCGGAACGATAGGTATGGTGAAAAATTATAAGTCGAATGCATTAAAAGCATTTAACTTCGACCACCTTTATAAGAATATACCCGAGTTAAAGCAGTTAGATTGTGTTATCGAAGTAGTTTCGTTTGATGAACCGATAGATTCATCAAATATGAATGTGAAGTATTGGATTGACATTCTTAAAATAATTGAAGAGTACTACCCTAAAAAAGATGGCTTTGTAGTTCTGACAGGTTCAGATACGATGGCGTATACTTCATCAGCTATAAGTTTTATGATTGAAAATTTGACAAAACCTGTGATTTTTACGGGTTCGCAACTGCCAATTGGAGATTTACGTACAGATGCTAAAGAAAATTTAATTACGGCCATACAAATTGCATCTGCAAGAAAAGATAATAATGAAGCGGTTGTTACAGAAGTCGGTTTGTATTTTGAATATAAATTGTACAGAGCCAATAGAACTACTAAAATTAACTCAGAGCAGTTTGAAGCGTTTACATCTGCAAATTATCCGTCTATTGCAGAAAGTGGCGTACATTTAAAGTTTAACACTTCCTTTTTATTAAAACCTGATACAAATAAAAAAACGCTATTTAGAAAAAAATTAAATGAAAATATTGTTATTTTAAAATTGTTTCCGAGTATTACCAAGCAAGTTGTTCAAGGTATATTAGAGATTCCTGATTTGAAAGGAGTAATTTTAGAAACCTATGGCTCTGGCAATGCACCAACAGCAGCATGGTTTATTAGATTATTAAAAACAGCTATAGATAAAGGAATACATGTTGTTGATGTTACACAATGTATTGGAGGGAGTGTAATATTCGGACAATATGAAACAAGTATTCAATTAAAAAAAACAGGTTTGATTAACGGAAAAAATATAACTACAGAATCTGCCATCGCAAAAATGATGTATCTATTAGGCGAAAATATTGATAAAAATGACTTTAAAAAACTTTTTGAAAGCCATTTAAGAGGAGAAATGAATTAAATTTTTGTCAATAAATTTCTTAAACTAACTTTTTTTTGTTTTATTTGACCTCCACTTATTATTGAGGAGAGGTGGCCGAGTGGCTTAAGGCGTATGCTTGGAAAGCATATTTATGAGAAATTGTAACGGGGGTTCGAATCCCTTTCTCTCCGCAAGAAATGTTGTATATAATAAAAAAAATTATATCTTTAACGCGTTAACTAAATTAATAATTAAGAACAAAACAATGAAAAAACTACTTACTATCCTCACAATCACAGGATTATTATTTCTAGGAACAGTGCAAAACAGTTATGCTGCCATCGCTTCAACTATGCAAGATGCAGAACAAGTTGTCGCAGAAACTGCTGACACAAGAACTTTTCATCAAATTTTAAAACAATATTTTATTGATGGAACTCCGATATTTATGGGGTTTGTATTGATAACATTAATCTTAGGATTGGCAATTGCAATTGAAAGAATTATTTATTTAAACATGGCAACTACCAATACTGATAAATTAATGTCAAGTATTGAAGAAGCATTATCTTCTGGTGGTGTTGAAGCGGCAAAAGAAGTTGCTAGAAATACAAAAGGACCAGTTGCATCTATATTTTATCAAGGTTTAGATAGAATGGATGAAGGTGTTGAACAAGCTGAAAAATCAATCGTAAGTTACGGTGGTGTACAAATGGGATTATTAGAGAAAAATGTTTCTTGGTTATCTTTATTTATTGCATTAGCACCAATGCTTGGGTTTATGGGTACAGTAATTGGTATGATTGGTGCCTTTGAAGCCATTGCAAATGCAGGTGATATTTCACCAGCAGTAGTTGCAGTTGGTATTAAGGTAGCATTATTAACTACAGTATTTGGTTTGGTAGTAGCAATTATTCTTCAAATTTTTTATAATTATATCATCTCAAAAATTGATAGTATTGTAAATAACATGGAAAATTCTTCTATATCTTTAGTAGATATGCTAATCAGACATAAAAAATAATAGTATGGATAATAGTAAAGCAAAAATATTAACTATAATTACAGTTGTAATTGGTGTAATAGGGGCATTCCTCTTTATACGAGTACTTATGGCTGGTGATGATACTGAAGCTATAGATAGCTCGGTAAATACAATTGTTCATTTTTCAAAATGGTTGTTAATGATTACTGCAGGTATTGCAGTTGTATTATCATTAATTAGTATGTTGAAAAACCCTAAAGCTTTAAAGAAAGCTTTAATTGGCGTAGTTGCATTAGCAATACTTTTTGGAATATCTTATGCTATGGCATCAGATGCTGCAGTTACCAATAAGTTTGGAGATATTGTAACAAATGGTGAGGCTGGTTCTACATCTAAAATGATTAGTACCTTAATTACTTTTACAGGAATAATGGGAGCATTAGCTATTGGTACAATAGGTTTTGGCTTTGTTAAATCATTTATAAAATAATAAATTATGGCAAGAAGAGGCACACCTGAAATTAATGCAGGCTCAATGGCTGATATTGCGTTCTTGCTATTGATATTCTTTTTAGTAACTACTACGATGGATGTCGATACAGGTATTTCACGTAAATTACCTGAAAAGCAAGACCCTAATGTTGTTCCACCAGTATTGAAGGAAAAAAATGTATTTGAAGTAAATGTTAATCGAAATGATGAAATTTTGGTTGAAGGAGATACCTATATGAAAGTAGGTGAGCTTAGAGCTGCTGCAATAAAGTTTATTGACAACGGTGGTGGTACAGCAGAAAGTCTTCAAAAAGATAAGTTAACACCTTGTACTTGGTGTGGTGGCGATAAAGATCCCGCTTCATCAGATCACCCTAAAAAGGCAATTATTTCTTTACAAAGTGATAGAGGTACTTCATACGCAATGTATGTTTCTGTTCAGAATGAACTCACAGGGGCTTATACTGATTTAAGAAATAAATATGCCAATAAGAAGTATGGTAAAGACTTTAAAAATATTTCAAGGGCTGAGCAAAAAAAGATAAAAAATGATATTTATCCTCAAATTATTTCTGAGGCTGAACCAACTAAATAATATAAGATATGTCTAAATTTCAAAAAAAGAAAAAAGAAATGCCTGCTGTAAATACGGCTTCTTTACCAGATATTGTATTTATGTTATTGTTCTTTTTTATGGTAACAACTGTAATGCGTGAAACTGATTTAAAAATTCAGAAACCAAATTTACCTAAAGCAGATCAGGTTAAGAAATTAGAAAAGAAAAGTTTAGTAAGTTATATCTATGTTGGTAAATCTAAAGATGGTACTCCTGGAGATAAAATTCAATTGAATGATAGAATTTCTAATGTAAGTGACGTTCCTAATTTTATTTTTTTAGAAAGAAGAAAACATTCTGAAGAAGAGATAAAATTACTAACTACTTCAATCAAAGCTGATATGAAAGCTAATGTTGGTACAATTAGCGATATCAAGCAACAATTGAGAAATGTAAATGCACTAAAAATAAATTACTCTACCTTAAAAGGAAGTGCATTAGATAATGTAAAATAATAATTTTATATTTTATATTTTTAACAAAAGGCAATCTTTAAAAGATTGCCTTTTGTTTTATAAATTTTTATTTATGAATAAAATAATTTTTTTATTATTTTTAATTAGTACAACACTTTATTCTCAAAGTAAAGATACTATTACTGATTCTAAGTATTTAGAAGATCAACTTTATATAGGTCTTTCATATATAACTATGACTAATTTACCTGAGAATGTGTCTAAAAACGGTTTCTCTAATAGTCTAATATTAGGTTTTATTAAAGATATTCCTTTGAATGAACAAGGTACTATTGCTTTTGGAGTTGGCTTAGGCTATGGTAGAAACACATATTTTCAAGAGATTAAAATAACAGAATCAAACGGGAGTACATTATTTGAAAATATACAAGGAGATAATTTTAAAAACAATAAATTTTCTACACACTCAATTGAAGTACCAATAGAACTACGATGGCGTACTTCTACTCTAAATAAATATAAATTTTATAGAATTTATGCAGGAGGTAAGATAAGTTATACTTTTGCAACCAAATCAAGGTTTAGAACAGATGACAATACTATAGTCGTTAAAGGGATTTCTGAAATTAATAAACTACAATACGGACTAACTTTATCTTTAGGTTATGGTACTTGGAATATTAACCTTTATTACGGACTAAATGATGTTTTTTCTGATGCGAAGCTTGACGGTATTACACCAATTGAAATGAGAGACTTTAGGGTAGGTTTGATTTTTTATATTTTATAAAACGGTGTTATTAAATGTGTAGAAAAGGTACACAATAAGTTGAGAGAAAAATCCAATAAAAAAACCTAAAGTTACTTCAGTTAATGTATGAGCTTTTAGTTTTAGTCTAGAGGTCGCAACAAGCCCAAATAATAAAAATAGCAGAACAAGTAATAGTTGTAAATTGAATTTGTAATGAAAACTAAGAATCATTACAAACCCGATTAGACCTGCAATAGCAGAGGTGTGTAAACTGGTTTTTATTTTTGTGTAAAATAGTAAGTATACTATAGCTAACGCTAAAGAGCATCCGAAAAACGAATAGGACAACAAATCAATAGCATTAGTTTTTAATAGAAGTTTACCAATTAAGAAAAACAGAATTGTAAAGAACAGTATAGGAAACTTACGTTCGTTTATAGAAACTAAATGATAACTGTCTATAAGTTTTACTTTTTTTAAAAATAACAAGAAGAGTATAGGTACAACATAAGTCATTGCAAATACAAGTCCTAATACTTGATATGAGAACTCCTTTGGTATGTGGTTAGGTACTATTATAAAATATAAAATAGAGCTTACTATGGGGATGATTATAGGGTGAAAAATAAATGATATGAATTTATGGAATTGCATCATTCATAAATTTAAATTTCTTTTCGTAATCTTGCAACAGGAATCTTTAATTGCTCTCTATATTTGGCAACAGTTCTTCTTGCAATTAAATATCCTTTTTCTTTTAAAATGGTAGCTAGTTTCTCATCTGTTAATGGTTTTTTCTTACTTTCTTCAGCAACAACAGTTTGTAGTATTTTTTTAATCTCTCTTGTTGATACTTCTTCACCAGAATCTGTCATCATAGATTCAGAGAAGAATTTTTTAATAAGTTTTGTACCGTAAGGTGTGTCTACGTATTTACTGTTTGCAACTCTAGAGACAGTAGATATATCCATATTAATTTTATCAGCAATATCTTTTAAAATCATAGGTTTTAGCTTACGCTCATCACCAGATAAAAAATACTCCTCTTGCATATGCATGATAGTATTCATAGTAATTAATAAGGTTTGTTGACGCTGTTTTATCGCATCAATAAACCATTTGGCTCCATCTAATTTTTGTTTGATAAAAAGGATGGCATCCTTTTGAGATTTTGATTTTTCTTTAGAAGCAGCATATCCTTTAAGCATATTATTATACTCATTAGAGATATGTAGTTGAGGGGCATTTCTTGAGTTTAATGTCAACTCTAATTTGTCTTCAACTATTTTAATGCTAAAATCAGGTACAACTTGCTCTACAATTTTAGTATTACTCGCATAAGAACCACCAGGTTTCGGATTTAATTTTTCAATCTCTTTAATGGCATCTTTTAGCTTCTCTTTAGTAACATCAAATTTTTTGATAAGCTTTTTATAATGCTTTTTGACAAAATGTTCAAAAGCCTTTTCTAAAATTGAAATGGCTAAAATTCTTTCAGGTTTTTCAGACTTTCTATGTAATTGTATCAATAGACACTCTTCTAAACTTTGAGCACCAACACCAGCAGGATCCAATTTTTGAACATATTCTAACATGTGTTTAACTTCAGAAACATCAGTGAAAATATTGCTAGAAAAAGCCAAATCATCAACAATATCTTCAAGAGACCTTCTTATGTAGCCACTTCCATCAATACTGC
>CAYRZY010000170.1:0-6882 GCA_964428855.1 uncultured Flavobacteriaceae bacterium | reverse complement strand
AATACACTGAAAAAAACTTGGATGCCATGGGGACACAGAAATCCAATTCAAAAGTTGGTTTTATACATGGTAAAAAAGAAATTAATTTCAAAAACCTAAACCATAAAATTTTAATTTCTTCACTTCTGCCTTAATCTATTTTAATATGATTTACTGTTTTAAATTTGATTGACTCACTTAGTATAATAATAGAATTTAAAAACCGCATTGTTTATAGTATATTTGGCGCGTATTTAAATGATTTTGCCATTTGTATTCTAACCTAAGTAATTAATGCTGCCAAATACTATTAAATTTTTATTTGAAGCTGGGCATATTGCAGTATCCGCAGACAATTCACAACCTTGGAAATTCAAGTGGAACGATAATAAAATAATTATTTCGTACGATATAGTGCGAGTTCCGTATATGTTTTTTGCATTTGACCACCCTGCTTGTTTGCTCTCTTTTGGATCTGTAATAGAAAACATGGATCAGGCTGCCAAATCAATTGGAATACAAATTGAATGGACACTCCACCCTACTCATACAAATAACTACACCTACGCGGAGGGCAAAATTCTCAATAACGTAGATCTTACAAAAGTCAACTATGACCATGAGCTATTCACGCGGCATACCAATAGATTTCCTTTTAAGAAGAAACCATTACCTACCAGTGTATTGACAGCTTTAGAGAATGAGGAAGAAGGCAGCACACGTATTATAGCAATTAATGAAAAAACAACTATCAAAAAAGTAGCCAAATTAGTAAAAGATAGTTCAAAAATTCGCTTTCAAACAGAAGAAGTGCATGATTGGCTGATGACACATATGCACTTTGACCCTTTCAATGTAGATAAAGGAAGCGGCTTAGATATAAAAACTGTTAATCTACCGCCAGGAGGTAGTTTATTTATGAAGTTCATCAAGCCTTGGAAGAACATGAAATTCCTAAATAAGTTAGGCGCTTATAATTTAATGGCGCAACAGGAACAAGTTCCTGTTGCCAGTGCACCAGCACTTATTGCTATCGTTGGAGGAGAAGGTTTTGAAAATGGCCTGCAGGCAGGGGCTCTAATGGAACGTCTGTGGATTAAATTAAACACTTTAGGTGTTGCTGTCCAACCCTATTTTGTGATAACTGACCAACTCGAAAGAAGCAAGGCAGGGAAAATTCCTCCACATCTTACAGGTTTGGCTAATTCAATTTCAAAAGAATCTAAAAATGTCTTTGATTTAAATCATGGAGAAAAATTATTGATGCTACTTAGAGTTGGATATCCAAAAAATAATCCCGTCAGATCTAAACGGATTCCACTGAATGTTGTTTATAGGGATGGCTCTACAAAAAAATAATACTTGCAATAGCTTTTTGAAACTTTAGCCATTTTCAGGTATTCAAAAAATTTGTTAATTTTGCAAAAATAACTATCATAATAAAGCCAAATATGTACTTTATTGTTTATAAAATGGACAGCATTAAACATTTTTTTTCGCAACCATTCTTAATGTGGGAATACACTACTAAGCGTAAAGTATTAACTATACTTTTATTCGTGATTTTTTGTGCAGTATTTATCTATATCTACCAACCTTTTGGCTATAGTCTTTTACCTCAAAAAACAATTGTAATACTTATATTAATGCATGCCATACTGAATATTATTGGACTCTCTACATTTTACTTTATCATCCCATATGGATTCAATTCTTTTTTTAAAGATAAAAACAGAACAATCGGCAGAGAAATTATATGGGTTATTGCTTTAGTATTAATCATTACAGAAGGTAACAGAATTATTAACAATTCTCTAGATGGATTGCCATACACCTCGTATTCAGCAGCTTTGGGTCTTACTGTAGGAATCGGTATTTTCCCAATTTTAGTATTGCTACTACTTGCAATTCTAAGAATGACTAAAGAAAAACAAAAATACATTACTGATGCCTCCAGTCAATTTATAGAAATTACTGCCAATGTAGGGAATGATAAAATAAAGCTTTTAATGAAAAATATACTGTATATTAAATCTTTGGATAATTACTCAGAAATTTATTTTACAGATGAATTCGGTAGTGTAAATAAAAAGTTAATCAGAATACCTTTAGGCACATTATTAAATACCCAATTGAACTCTAAATATTTTGTCCGTTCACATCGGTCATATATTGTAAATCTTTATAATATCAAAGTCTTTAAGAGAGGTGCCCATGCCAGTAAGATTTATCAAAAAGGAAGTGACACTGTCCTCCCTGTTTCTAAAAGTAGGAGAATTGAAGTTTACAATCTACTCAACAAACTTCCAGTGGCCTATTCCACATAGTTTGTAAGGGATTTTTAATGCTACCACAAAACAATCTATCTGGTGGCATATTTTTTAGGTATTTCTAATGCCTTTCACCACACACATTGGCAGATTACCACATTACACTACAAATAATTAAGTGGCGTCTACCTATTCACTAGTTTTGTTTCAAGTGGTTAAACAAAAATAGCTTATGCTTAGCCCATTTTTTGACTCTATTCTCCGCTGACGATTGTAACTACAAACAGACTCCCAAGAAAATTAATGAAAAAAGTTATAGTATCCCTAAAACAAAAATACTTAAAACAACAACTCCGGCGTAAACCAGAAATGGATATTGTCATGTATGACAAAGATCAAGATGAACAATATACCAAAGATGGTGAAGAAGGTAGCTTGGCAATTTTATATGATTTGATAATTAATGGAGTAAGTGCCTATGCTCCTAATAAAGGAGAGGCTCTAGATATTTGCTGTGGCTCCGGTCAGTTACTTTGTAAGATGGCCAAACAATTGTCCAGAATTAATTTCACAGGTTTAGATTTATCCCCTAACATGATTGAGTTCGCCAAAAAATCAAGAGAAAACTACGAAGCACAAAACGTAGATTTCACTATTGGCAGTATGTATGATCTGAATAAGATATTTGACCGAAAATTTAAATTAATTACTTGGTTCTTAGCATTACACCATTGTGGGTGTACCCAAGATGTTATTTCCGTATTTAATCAAATCGCTGAGCTAATAGAAGAAGATGGTACTATTTTTATTTTTGATATTATACGCCCTAAAACTGGTAAAATAGCCCTGCAATATGCTGATCTCTTTAATTCACAACAAGGAGACTGGTACTATCAAGATTCCTTAGATTCCTACAAAGCTGCGTTTACATTTAAAGAGATGGCAGACATGTTAAAAAAATCTGATTTAAAAGATTATTTGCACATAGAGCCTGTTTTGATGAATTTCCATCAAGCAATTATCATCTCAAAACACAAAAATAGTAAATTCAAGAAAGCAAGAAATTTAAAAAAGCTTGGTCAAAAAATAGATTATTATTTGCTAAGACTATTGTATTCCAAATTATAAAATATTAACAATGATTACACAACATGAAATAATTGAAATACTTGAGGTTGGCACTAAAGCAATAAATCCATACAATACCCAACCGTGGAGATTTAAAATAAATGATACTGGTGTAGATATATATATTATACGTTCAAAGAATTTCTTTCTAAAACTTGAAGGAGTTATAGAATATACTTTGGGCGCGCTTATGGAAAACATGAATGAAGGGGCGAAATCTAAAGGCTATACTATAAAATGGTCAGAAATTATGCCCATCAAAGGACTGGATTTTCCTTGTGTAACTGCCTTTTTTACAAAAAACACCATTGTTGATTATAGTGTGCAACACGTACTTGAAAGAAACACAAATCTACAAAGCTACACTTCCAAAAAAATCCCTGCCACCCTCATTAATAAATTGATAGCATCAGGCAATGATAATAACATTGAAGTTAGGTTTACTGAAGGAGAGGATAAAAACTACTTGGCAGGGATTTTAGCTGATTTGGATTGGATTCGAGCAAGTAATAACAAGATGTTTCAGGAATCTCTCAATTATATTAGGTTTTCAGCAACGGAAGTTAATAAGCACAAAGATCTTTTAGATGTGAGAAATCTATCATTTTCCAATCATGCGATTATGTTACTCAAAAAATGCAAATCCAACAGACTTTGGCACTACTTAATACGCTTTGTTGGGAAAGTGAAGCAACATAAATTAGAAGTAAAAGAAAAATTTATGAATTCCAGTGCAATAGTCTCTTTTAGTCTAAAAAACCGCAGTTACGAAGATTTGGTAAAAGCAGGTTCGACTATTCAGCACTTAATGAATGATTTAGCAAAAGAAAAAATCGCTTCCATGCCAGTTTTAAGCGGTATTTTTCTATTTGAAGTGTTGGCAGAAAACCCTGAAATATTTGATAATAGACAAAAAAACACCATTCTAAATTGTAAATGGGATTTAGAGCAATTCTACAAATCACATCAGAATCAAAAAAAATTGGTCTTTCTATTACGTATTGGTTATGCCGACCAAGTAAAATATCCCTCACTTCGTAAAGATATTTTAGATTTATTAAAATAATTCTTACTTATTTAGATTCAGATTAGCATTTAAGGGGTAAAAAATAATTATTATTGTCTTTTACTGGATTCTTTTATGATATTTATTGACAAAATAAAGCAATTTCTTTCACAACCATTTTTAATTTGGGAATATACCACTATTCGCAAAATCATTGTAATCCTTTCTTTTCAGGTGTTTAGCATTTCTTTCATCTATTTTTATACCCCTTTCGACTTTAATAATGTTCCAAAAATTGATAGATTTTTACTGGTATTGGCACAATCCTTGTGGAGTACCTTTATTCTATCTATTTTTTATTTTGTGGTTCCTTTGAGTTTTCGCGGCTATTTCAAAGATAGTAATAGAACTATTTTCAGAGAAAGTGTGTGGGTTGTTTCGTTAGTTGTGTGTGCGGCGCTAGGACATAGAAGTATTACTCTTTTGTTTGGCGATATTCCATTTCGTACAATATTTGGGGCAATTGGTCTAGTAGTTAGCATTAGTATTTTTCCTTTTTTCATCCTTCTTCTGTTGGCTATCAATAGAATGACTAAAATTGGTCATGAAAATTTCAGTGATGAAAATCGATTGATTGAAATTTCATCAAATGTTGGAAATGAGAAAATTAAACTTTTCCTTCGAGATATCCTTTATATTAAATCTCTTGACAATTACTCAGAAGTTTACTTCATAAATGGCATGAAAATACAAAAGAAAATCTTGAGAATCCCTTTGAGTACTTTAAATACACAATTAAATTCTGAATACTTTGTACGCTCACACCGATCATATATCGTAAACCTTTTTAACATAGAAAAAATCAAGGGAAATGCCAATGCAAGTAAAATTTATCAAAAAGGGAATAATATAAGCATACCAGTCTCTAAAAGCAGAAGAGATGAGGTTTTTAGTAAACTTAACAAACTTCCAATCTCCTACTCTACATAATTTTGTGAACATTATAGAATTTCTTTAGGTTAAAGACTACTACCTGTTTATTCTTATTTTGTCTGTTTTATTCACCACAAATAATGCATACTCGCCACAAAAATATTTTACTCGTAACACATAATACTAACTCGCCACATTTTTCATAAGAGTTAAATTGGCAACTCTTATTGATTTGTACGTTTGTCTTAGAAATCATTTTTTACTGGGCAATTAATTTCCCTCTTTTTGTAAATCAAACATCTACAGTCAAATTATGGCACTCCAAATTAGTAAAGCACCACTGATACCTTCTGAAAAACTAACTACTACAAACAATATTTCAAAAGAAGTATTGACCTACCTCATGAATTCTGGAATCCAAGCACCATCTGGTGACAATGCACAACCTTGGAGTTTGGAAACAACACAAAATACAATCCTTGTTACACTTGACCCACTTGCAGACAACTCTTTTTTTAACTACAATCAAATAGCCTCCTCCATCGCATGTGGTGCTCTTATAGAAAATATACGCATTGCAGCTACCGCATTTAGTTTTAAAACTTCCGTCAAGTATTATCCCATTAAGAATAACCCAAATGTGATAGCAGAACTCTCTTTCAAATACGATAGCGTAAAAGAAGATTTATTACATAAGTCGATTTGGAAAAGACACACCAATCGTTCTAAATATAATGGTGAACTTATTTCAAAAGAACAATGCACCATCCTAGAAAACTCACTCAGTACTATTGACAATGCAAGTCTTCAAATATTCACTGAAAAATCTGAAATAAAAAAAATAGCTAAATTGGTGTATGAAGCGGATATAATTAGATCTGAGAGAAAAGATATTCATGAACACTTAATATCAATGATTCGCTTCACTGATGACGAAGCCATTAAAACAAAAGATGGATTTCACATTAAAAATCTAGAGGCAGGATTACATGGAGAGCTTTTCTTAAAGCTTACACGCTCATGGAATGTTATGAAAATAATGAACAAACTAGGTATGTCGAAGGTAATAGCTGGAGAATCCAAAAAAGGAGCATTACAAGCGTCTGCCATAGGAATGATTAAATACAAAAAAAATAGTAGTAAAGAAGAATTTCTAGAAAGTGGGAGAGCATTAGAGCGAGTTTGGTTGACAGCAAACATGTTAGGAATTTCCTTTCAGCCTATGGCAGCCTTACCTTTCTTTAAGATGCGTTGGGACATGGAAGAAAAAAGTAGTTTTAGTGCCAAACATCAAAAACAATTAGAAAAAATCTGGCCTGCTTATGATAAGATTTTCAATTCGAATGATGACGAATTCGATGTTTTGTTATTTCGGCTTGGGTATGGAAAATCAATTGAAGTGAGAACTTTACGAAAAAGAGTTTAATAACTAAACAAGCAAGAAAAGCAATCTTTCTATATTATTCCCCACGCTGCGCAAACTCCACCGCACGTTTCTCAGACCAATAAACTTCCTCAGAGTTGCTAAACCCAACGTGCCCTCCAAGTTTAGGGATTTCTAAAAAT
>CAYRZY010000169.1:4113-6885 GCA_964428855.1 uncultured Flavobacteriaceae bacterium | reverse complement strand
TACGAAGATGAAGCTGAAGAAATTTGGAAAATAGAAACATTCACAACAACAGATTTTATAATCTCAAAAAAATCAAATCCTACTGCGGTATTACAAACTAAAGAAGTAGCGACTTTTAAACGATAAATAGTAAGCACAAAAATTATGAAAACAGCAATTGTATTATTTATAGTCGTACTAACTTTTAGTTGCAACAAAGATCGGAAACTTGAAAAAAATGAACCCTTTTTAGTAGCTAAAGTAGATGGTATTAATTATTCATTTAATAATAGAGTAGACTTGAATGGTACCAAAGAACTATCTCATATTATTAATGGTTATAATGAAGAATTAAAAACGCGTATTACATTAGGTTTAAATCTTGACAATCAAAAGACAGGAACCTTTGAATTAAAGCATAATACAGTACTTGTGTACCATTCGTATAACGTGTTTAAAGGAAAACGCATACGATATATTTGGCATGCTAAAGAATCTGAAATAGGTTCTTCAGGAACAATTACAATAACTAAAAATACTGATACATACATAGAAGGAACCTTTTCATTTAATGGCGTTGGAGCTACAAAAGTTGATACGAGTGTAAAAAAAGTCACAGAAGGTAAATTCAAAGTACTAAAGAAAGGAAATTAAAAACTAAATAATTCATCTACGGTTCTGCTTCAAGAAATCATTTATTGCATTCATATTTTGAATAACATTCTACTGTCATTCAGAACGAAGCCTTATCGGAGTGAAGAATCTCATAAACAATGTTAACATTTTAATTTCACCAAAGACTAAATAAAAAACTAATTACAATTTAAGCTCATTTTTTACTGAGAAAATTGTGCTTTTAAGGCATCTATTATGAAAAACACGACACTAAAAACGTTTATCTTTACCCTTCTAACATTAGTATTTATTGTATTTTCTTGTACTAAAGATGATGAAGAGGCAACTTCAGATGCAGTAAGTGTTGCATTGATTTCTGGTGACAATCAAACAGTAGATGCAGGAGTAACATTAGAAAACCCAATTGAAGTTCTGGTTAAGGATCAATTCGGACATCCTTTTGCTGAAACGGTAGTCCATTTCACTCCTTCTGACGGGTCAGTTTCTTCACCAACAGTAAAAACAGATGCTAGAGGTATTGCAAGTGTTTTATGGACTGTTGGTGGTAATTCAGGTGAACAAACTTTATCAGTTACTGCTTTTAAAACAGACGGTACAACTCCACTTAAAGGCTCTCCATTTATAGTTACAGCAAATGCTGAAGGAGAAGCTATTTCAGAAAGTTTAGCTTTAATGTCAGGTGGTAGCCAAACAGGTCAAGTAGAGACAGTATTGACAAACCCAATTATTGTTATTGTTAAAGATACAAATGGTAATCCTTTTGCAGGAGCTACGGTTAATTTTGCAACTACAGACGGTTCAGTATCGTCAAGTTCAGGTGTGTCAGATGCGAACGGAAATGTATCTATAAACTGGACATTAGGTGCAACAGTTGGCACACAAAACTTAACAGTTACAGCATTTAAAGCAGACGGTACAACGCCACTTGATGGTTCACCAATGACAATTACAGCAACAGGAACTTCAGTACCAGCCTTTGCAGATATTCTACAAAAAGCATCAGGCGATAGTCAATCAGGCACAGTCAATGAAGTTTTAGCCAATCCAATAGTGGTACGTGTTTTAGATCAGTTTGAGAATTATTTTGCAGGAGCTACGGTTAATTTTGCTACCACAGACGGTTCAGTATCGGCAGCCTCAGGCGTGTCAGATGCTGATGGAAATGTATCAGTAAACTGGACACTAGGAGCAACAGTTGGCACACAAAACTTAACAGTTACAGCATTTAAAGCTGATGGTACAACGCCACTTGATGGCTCGCCAATGACAATTACGGCAGATGCACAAGCGGCTTTAGGTGCAAATATTTTGATAAACATTTCAGGTGACAGTCAATCAGGCACAGTCAATGAAACTTTAGCCAACCCAATAGTGGTACGCGTTCTAGATCAGTTTGAGAATCCTTTTGCAGGAGCTACGGTTAATTTTGCAACTACAGACGGTTCAGTATCGTCAAGTTCAGGTGTGTCAGATGCGAACGGAAATGTATCTATAAACTGGACATTAGGTGCAACAGTTGGCACACAAAACTTAACAGTTACAGCATTTAAAGCTGATGGTACAACGCCACTTGATGGTTCACCAATGACAATTACAGCAGATGCACAAGCTGCTCTTGAAGCTACAGGAATCACCATAATTTCAGGAAATGATCAGAACGGATTGATTAATACCGTTTTATCAGATCCAATAATGGTACGTGTTTTCGATCAGTTTGAACAACCTTTTGCAGGAGCTACGGTAAACTTTGTAGCTTTAGATGGTTCGGTATCAGCAGCCTCAGCAGTATCAGATGCTAACGGGAATGTATCTGTAAATTGGACATTAGGTTCTTTAATTGGCACAAATAATTTAACAGTTACAGCCTTTAAATCAGACGGTACTACACCGTTACAAGGTTCACCAATAACATTTTTTGCAAATGCTCAAGCTCCATTAGCTATAGGTGATTTCCATGAAGGAGGTATAATTTTTTACCTAGACAATACAGGTGAACATGGGTTGATTTGTGCAATTACAGATCAAACTAGTAATGCAGCATGGGGCTGTAATGACATAGCGATATCAGGTGCAGATGGGACAGCTATTGGTACAGGTGCACAAAACACACAAGATATTTTAGCGGGTTGCCAAGCAAGTTTAACAGCTGCAGAATGG
>CAYRZY010000169.1:0-4013 GCA_964428855.1 uncultured Flavobacteriaceae bacterium | reverse complement strand
TTGCTTGGTATCATTTAGCTATATACAAGCTCAAGACTTAGGAGGTTTTAAAAATCAAAAGCCATTTGAGATTTCAGGAAGCTTTTCATTAGGAGCTAGTTTTTATGGAACTACAAGAGATAATCCTTATGGATCTCCATTTTCTTATATGATAAACGGAGCACCAACTATTGCTGTGTATGGTATTCAAATACCTCTTTCGTTTACGTACAGCAATCAACAACTATCCTATGCAAAACCTTTTCAACGTTATGGAGCAAGTCCGTATTATAAATGGATAAAACTGCATTTAGGACATAGAAATTTAAACTTTTCTCCTTATGCTATGACAGGACAAACTTTTTTAGGAGCAGGTGTAGAATTAACTCCTGGTAAATTTAAATTCTTAGCCTTTTATGGCAATTTTGAAAATATTTTTGCAACAAGAGATCCTTTTGAGCAAAACACCATTCTTCCAGAAACGCATAAAAGAAAAGGTGTTGGATTAAAAATAGGATACGAAGGCGAAAAAGCAGGATTTGATATCAGTCTGTTAAAAATTGAAGATAAATCGATATCACGAGATTCACTTTTAACTGATACTTTAGCTATAAAACCCAAAGATAATTTTGTGATTAGCCCGAGTATGCGTGTTACATTTTTCAAGAAATTAACACTTCAAAGTACGCTAGCAGCAAGTATACTTACACATAATAAATTAGCAAGAGCAGGAATCTTAGATGAGGATGTCGTAAATCGGTTCTCTTCTATTTTAGCTGTAAATCAATCTACTAAAATTGCCTTAGCAGGAGATGCTTCGGCAGACGTCAGGTTTGATAATTTTAGTGTAGGGCTTAAATATCAAAGAATAGAACCACTCTACGAATCATTGGGTTTATATGGTATCACAAATGATTTTGAAAATTATACTGTCAATGCCGATGTTAGCTTATTCAAAAAAATTGTAAATATAAGTGTCTCACAAGGCTATCAAAAAAATAATCTGACAAGTTTAAGACAGGTCACAGATTTGAGAAAAATAGGCTCTTATAATGTAAACATGTCTTTAAAAAACGGATTAAATGTTAATGCACAATACAGTAATTTTCAAAGCGATCAAGAAGCAGGTTATGTAGAAATTAATGACACCATTCGCTTAGCTTTGGTAAGTAAAAATGGAAGTATCAGTTCTTCGTATCGATGGAAACAAAAAAAACGACAACATTCAGTTTCTCTATTTGTAAGCTCGCAAAATTTTAAAGATTTAAACACATTAAATCAATTCTCTTTTAATAATCACAGTACTTCAGGGAGTTTAAGTTATAGGTTAAACATGAAGCCTATAGATTTAGCAATGCGTATGGGGTTAAACTATTCTGCTTATGAATCTAATGCACAACTCACCAATAGATTGGGTGTGTCAATAGGAGGCTCTAAAAAATTATTAGATAAACGACTCAGGTTAAATTTAGGTGTTTCCTATCAAAAGAGTACAGTTAATCAACAAAATGATGGTTATGTAATGAGAGGTCATTTGGGTTTGAGTCATAAATTAGATAAACAAAATACACTATCAATAAGAACAAGCATGATTGATAGAAATTCAATTATAAAAGAAGCCTTTACAGATTATAGAGGAAGCTTTAGTTATACGTTTAGATTTTAAAAAAAATAAAACACCGTAAAAAGGTAAATAGTAAAATAACATTAATATAAACAGATGAAAAATAAAATTCTTTTAGTTATAGTATTCTTATTTTTGATTGTATCAAACAATCAAGCACAGCAGATTGATATTGACGTGAGGGTCAGTCCACCTTATCAATTAAATTTAGATGGGTTGACCAATCAATTGTTGGCAACAGTTCGAAATACCAGTCTAGAAGCACCAGCCAATAATATCAATTTCAGATTAGAATTGTACGGTCCAAAAGGATTACGTATTTCTAGTAACCGTATTTTTGATGAAGATATTGATTTAGAAGTTGGTGAAGTACGTCAGTTTATAGGTGATGATTGGGAAGCTCTATACGAATCGACCAACCTTACAATAACACCTATTGAAGAGAAGGAAAACATAATAAATAGACAAAGCCTTAGAGCTGGTGAATATAAAATTTGTATTACTGCTTTTAGTACGATAACTAACGAACGGCTATCAAAAGGAGTTCCTAAAGATTGTGCTGATTTTACGGTAGAAGTACCAGATGCTCCAGAAATTATATTTCCAATAGCTAATTATAAAATACCACAAGACGGATCTCCTCTTCATATAACATGGCAGCAATTAAACGTAAAGACAAGTCCAACATATATGGTTGAGATAGTTGACCTTACTAAGTTCCCGAACATTTATTCAATGGAGGTAGAAGGATTTAATTATGCTGAAAAAGTATATCAAGAAGATGATATTCATGCATTTCAACATACAGTAGAAGATGTAGATTGGGAAGAAGGTCATCAATATGCTGTACGAGTTACAGCAATATCAGGAACAAATGATGGTGCTTTATATGAGAATAAACTACACAGTAAACAGGTAAAGATAACGTATGAAGGTAATGCTATTGCAGATGATGATAAAGAAGTTAAAGACACACCTATACCAATACCTGAAGATGACGATAAAGAAGAAGCTATTGTTGATACTACACCAAGTAATACCAGTATTGGTGAGACCATATATGTTGGTGAAAACGGAGAGTTCCCTCTTATTCTATCAGAATTAACAGGCGAAGAAACAGCTTATAAAGGAAAAGGAACAGTGTTTATCGATTGGTTACAGGCACGAGTTAATGTGTCTTTTGAAAAAATAACCATCTCTACTGACAAAAAACTTTTAACAGGAAAAGTTATTGCAGATATTACAGAAAACCCACCAACATATCCTAAAAATTGGGCATTAGAAGCAGCTGCAAGTAATACTTGGACAAATAGTGTTACAGGTGAATTAGTAGAATGGGTTGATGGAGTAAGCGGAATAGAATTACCATATAAAGGTGTAAATGAGTTTACCACACCATTAAGCATGCCTTTTGGCTTAAATTTCGGAGAAGACAATCGATTGGTATTAACTGAAATGATGTTTACTAAAGACAAATCTCAATTTAATATTATTGCAGCAAAATCAACACCATTAGATTGGGGTGAACCGCAAACTATTGGTTTAATTGCAAAAGAAATAGTATTTCATCCAGCAAGTATTGAACCAACTCCAAAACGCTTAGAGTTAATTGCAGACGTCTTTATAGATAATGCAGACAATACCTCATATACTTTTATAGCACCTACAAATGCTAGAACAGGAAGTTATATTGAATGGAATGAAAACGGATTTTCTAAATTCGGCTTAGAATTAGACATTGATTTGTCTAGAGATTGGCTTATTCCTTTAAACGATAAAGGTACTAAAAAGGTAAAAGTGAATCTTATAACTCAAGGTAGTGATTGGGATGATCTCTTATTTACAGGAGACCTTCCAAAATCTGAAATAGTAGGTTCGGGTGGTGTTGTAATTGAAGCAAAAAATATCTCATATGATATGTCAGATGTTTTAAACGCAACAGGTATTACTTTTCCGAAGAACTATCAAGGAGAAAAAAGTAAGTTATTTAGAGGGTTTTATGCAAAAAAAATGATAGTAAATTTACCTGAAGCTTGGAAAACCTCATCGAACGGAGCATTAGAAATAATCGCAAGTAATTTGATTCTTGACAATACAGGGCTAACCATAAATGCAGACGCTACAAATGTAGCAGATTTTAATACCACAAGTGTTGTTGACATGGCAGCAAGTGTTGATAAGGTACACATTGAAATTATTTCTAATTCACTTACCGATGCTACAGTTAATGGTAAAATAGCATTACCTATAACCGATGTTGAGAAAATCACCAACAATTCAAAAATTGATTATACAGCATCATTGCACATTGTTTCACCACAAGAAAAAGCACAAAATAAACACTCTTATTTTCAATTGGCATTAAACCCAACAGAAAATCAAGAAATAGATTTTGATCTGATTCACTCTA
>CAYRZY010000168.1:0-7107 GCA_964428855.1 uncultured Flavobacteriaceae bacterium | reverse complement strand
AGTTTCTTTTTTGATTTAGTAACTAAAAAATCTTTTAAATAAAAAGGTTCAAAATAAGCGACATCTTCGATGTCGTTTTTTTTGTATTTATCATAGGATAGTTTTACCATTTGTTTTGATGAAGGAAAATGACCGTCAAGAAAATTAGCATTTTTATGCTTGATAATTGTTTTACACTTTTCAGCTCCATCACCTAAAAAATAAACCTTGTCTTTATTTAAAAAATTAGCAAATGAATGTTCGTCAATAACTTCAGCTTGAATATCTCTTAGTTGATTGTAATTGTTGTGAAAAACAGCACTATAGACTTCCATTCGCCTTGCATCTAGTATAGGTACAATAAAGGCGTTCTGTTCAACTGAAATAGTGCTTGCTAAAGATTGTAAGGTTGAAATTGAAATTAAAGGTTTGTCCAATGAAAAGCACAATCCTTTAGCTGTTGATACGCCAATACGTAAACCTGTAAAAGACCCAGGGCCTTTGCTAACGGCAATAGCATCCAGCTCTTGAACAGATTTGTTAGCTTCCTTTAATACTTCATCAATAAAAACATGTAATTTTTCTGCGTGAGAATATTGGCCTTCGTTATATTCTCTTATAGCCAATAGTTGCCCCTTATTTGCAAGACTGACTGAACAGTTTTTGGTTGTAGTTTCTATGTTTAATATTAATGACAATACTTAAGTCTTTGATAGCAAAGGTACATGATATTCTGTAAAATTAAACATCCAATATTCATTGAATATTGGATGTTTATAAAAGTATATTTTTATACGAAACTATTCCACAATCGGTATTCCATAATAGAATTCTAATAATTTAGTTCTAAATACATAATTGTATTTTGCTCTAACCAAATCAGACTGTGCGTTGACCAACCTATTTCTTACTTGCTCAAAGTCAAAAGAATTGGTTGCTCCTAAATTATAACGTTCTTGAGCAAAAGTAAATGACTGTTCTTGTGCTTTAACAGATTTTTCAGCAGCTTCATACGCTTTTAATGTTGCTGTTGCATTTATATAAGCTCTTTCTACAGACTCTCTTAAAGCTCTTTTTGAATCGTCTAAATTAACTTGAGATATTTCTTGATTAATTTTAGCTCTATTTACATTGGCTTTCACCTGACCTCGACTAAAAATAGGGATATTTAAATTTAAACCGATAAATTCTCCAAAATTATTATCGAGTTGATCAGAAAAGGGAAATTGAAAAACTGGTGAGTTTTTGGAGTCTTTTATTCCTTGACGATGATTGTAAACTGTATTCAATCCTGCACTTAATGATAAACTAGGTAAGTAATTTGCTTTTGCAATTTTAATTCCAGTTTCAGAATTTTGTAATGCCAATTGAGCACTTTTAATTTCTGGTTGATTAGCTACAGCTTTTGAGAAAATATCCTCAGTATTATTATACAACAAGGCTACAGAATTGATATCTATAGAAATTTCTTCAATATCAAAATCTTGATTTGGTATTTGCAATAGTTGTGATAAATCTAATAATGATAATGCTAGATTATTTTCGGCAGTTACTACAGAGTTTTCATCATTTACTTTGGTAGCTTCTACTTCTAGTAAATTCCCATAAGGTTGAACACCAGCATCTACTAATTCTTTTGTTCTTTCTAATTGTTGATTGCTAATAACTATTTGAGCTTCTGAAATTTTTAAATTCTCTTTATTAAACAAAACATTCAGGTATGAATTTACAATATTTAAAGAAATATCGTTTTTCATTTTTTCTAAATCTAACTGACTAGCTTCATAAGAAACTTTAGATTGTTTCAAATTATTTTTATTGCTAAAACCATTAAATAAATTCATCGAAGCGTTTAAGCCGAAACTATTAGAGCGTCTGTCATTTGCAACTCTAGAGTTACTTGCAGCATCAAAGCCTGAGCCAAAACTGAAATTTTGTGAAGCAGAAGCAGATACACCTGGTAACATGTTTCCTTTAGCAGAAGTAATGTCTTCTTTTCTTAAATCTGTAGTGTATGCAGCTCTTTTTACCGATAAATTATGCTCTAAGGCATGGTCTACACATTCTTTTAATGTCCATTTTTTATCTTGTGCAAATGAAGTCGCTATAATGAAGAATGCAATGAGTAAACTAAATCTTATTTTCATCTATGTGTATTTAATATTGCCCCTTAAATGAAATAGGAATTTAATGGGTTGAGTTTATTGATTTTCTATATGACGACCAAAAGTAAAACTTGTTACACTTTATCTGTCTTATTATAATGTTAATTTAATTCTTACCAGTAATTTTAATATTTGAATTTAAACAATTTCTAGCTCAAAATCTATTAGTCGTTGTTCAATAATCAAATTATAAAAATAGTAACGAGTTATGATTGGTAATCTACTTTTTTTTCCATTTTTTGTATAAAAAATAGCCAGCAACACCAACTAATATATACGGGAAAGCCATCAGGTAAATAATCCCTGTATTTAAACCCTCGGCTATTTCAGCATCGCCAGATTCAACCACAGCCTTGCACATTGCACATTGTGCAGAAATTAATTCTGAGAAGAACATAATGAGTATAAAAACTACTTTTTTCATTTTAAACCTTACTTATAATAGGGTGAAATCATTAAATATACCACAACGCCAGTTACGGCAACATACAACCATAAGGGGAATGCAAATCTCGCTATTTTTTTGTGTTTTTCAAAATTATTTGTAATGGCTCTGACATAGGTAATCAATACAAAAGGAATGACTATAATCGACAATAAAATATGCGTTAGTAATATAAAAAAATAGATATATTTTATAGTGCCTTCACCTCCAAATTTAGTTGAATCTGAAGTCATATGATAGAGTATGTACAAAACTAAAAACAGTGCAGAGCAACCTATGGCAGATTTCATTAAGCGTTCATGAAGTGCCTTTTTCTTGTTTTTTATCGCCCATATTGCTAGTAGTAATAAAAGAGCTGTAAAAGCATTGATTGTTGCGTAAATAGGAGGTAAAAATATGGGTAGCTCAATGTCAATTTTAACGGTGAATAGTATAGCCACCACTAATGGGATTAGTATTGATAAAACAATAATAACAGTATTGTATTTTTTTGAAGATTGAATAGTATTGGTCATCTAAAATTATTCATTTAACAATATGGCAATGTCTTCTTTTAGCATTTGTACCTGTTTGGCGTCTAATCCGTCATAGAATTTTAACGGATTTTCATTTTCGCCAGTGGCCACAGTTCTTGATCTGATAAAACCATCTTTATCAACCAGAGCAAAGAGTCCGGAATGTTCAAAACCACCTTCTTCCTCTTCGTTTTCACCGGCATAAAGTTTGAATCCATTATTAGCAAACTCATAAATTATATCTTTATCACCAGTTAAAAAATGCCAGTTTTTAAGTGTTGAATTGTTTTTTTTTGCATATTTTTTCAAGGCTTCTACAGTATCTCTTTTAGGATCAATAGTAACAGAAATTAAACCAAAATTCGGATTTCCATAAAACTCATCTTGAATTTTAAGCATACTTTTATGCATCTTTGGGCAAATAGTAGGGCAGGAGGCAAAGAAAAACTCTAAGACATATACTTTATCCTTTAGTGTAGCATTGTTTACTTTTTTATTATTCTGATTGGTAAATTCAAAATCGGTTACTTTTTCAAATTTCAATAAGGATGCTGGAGATAGTTTGCTTACAATTTTTGGAACAGCCCAAATGCCAAATATGAGTATGATAAAAGAAATGCCAATATATGATTTGTTTTTCATAAGTTTAAATTTAGGTTAGTTACCACTCTTTCTCGTGAAACTTTGGAGAATTATTCCCTTTTTTAGAGGCACACTTATTTTGATTTAATAAATCCCTCTGTGAGGGTTTCATTTTTTATATAATTCTTTTTTAATGCCAATCTGTATTCAGCGATCAAGACTTTTACATCATCAACCATTTTTCTATGGATGGGGGCTACAGTTTCGGCATTGTATCCGTACATTAATCCGTTATCTTCATCGTCTGTTCTTCCACGTAAGCTTCTGTTCTTATCAATAATAAATGCATATTTTGAATAGCTATTGTTATCAATAGAATAAGGAGAATTTAAACTGTTAAATAGTTGAGTAATGTTTTCAGGTGAGCCAAACACAAATTTCCATTTTTGCATATCGGTAATTGCACCTAATTGCTTTTTTAATGTTTGAGTCTGTGTTCCGTCTGGAAGTACTGCAATAAACTGAAAATTTTTAAATTTATAAAAATGCTTGTAAATTTTCTCATTAAGGTTTAGTGCATTGTTTTTTACAGCTTCTAAATTATTTCCGAAAAAGCATAAAACCGTAATTTTATCATCTAGTGTAACCGATTTTAAATCTTCAGTTTTAAATTGAGATATGTCGTCTATTTTTTCAGTAATTACTGATAGCCTGGCGAAATTATTAGTGCCAGTTAATAAAAGTACATAGAAAATTAAGGGTGAAATAAACAGTACAAATAACAGCCAGAATTTTTTTGTTTTCAAAATTTAAAATTTTAAAGAGTAAGGTGTCAAGCAACAAAACTACATATCTTTTGTTGAAAATTTTAATTTTCGTGTATAAAAAAAGCGGTTAAAAAACCGCTTTAAACTATTGTTGTTTTTGTTTAACGGTAGAACCATTTAGTATATCTACCGCTGAAAACATCTCCTATAAAGTTACCTTCAATAAGAACTAGTGTTGCTAAGTAGCAAATTAAGAAAACTGTTGTCCATACAATGGCTCTACGTAAACCTGCTTTTTCTTGTTTTAAGTGCATAAAATACCAAGCGATACCATAAGCTTTTACTAATGTTAATATTAAAAATATCCAATTTAAAGGACTTGTTCCTAAAAATTTAGATAAGTATAAAGTACTCGGTTTTGTAATCCCTAAAAATACTTCGACAGCCGTAATAATAGAAAGGAATATAAATACTCTCCAAATTAAGCCTGCGTGTGATTCGTGTTCGTGTTCTTGAGTCATGATAATTTTTTTATACTAAATAGAAGAATGTAAATACAAATACCCAAACTAAATCGACAAAATGCCAATAAAGTCCAACTTTTTCAACCATTTCATAGCTACCTCTTTTTTCATAAGTACCAACAATTACATTGAAAAATATAATGATATTGATTAAGATACCTGATAAAACGTGAAATCCGTGAAAACCAGTAATAAAGAAAAAGAAATCAGCAAATAATGTTTTGCCATATTCATTAACTTTAAGGTTTGCCCCCTTAACAACACCAGAAGCATTTGCTAAAAATTTATTAGCAGCTTCTCTTGATAAGATAGTTTTATGCTTTGTTTCAGAATTAATTTGTTCAGTTCTTAAGTTGATGTCAGGGTTTGCTTTAAAGCTTTCAATAACTTCTTTAACGGTGTAAGTGGCTACAGCCCCAGCGTCATTTACAAACCATAAGCCATTACTTCTGGTGTGATTCCCTCTTTCATTATGGCTAGATGTTGTTACAAACTCTTCTAGTGCTATTTGATGTCCAGAAGCATCAACAAATTGTGCTACTTGACCGTCTTTCATTAGTAAAGAACCGTAAGTACCGCCTATGAAATTTTTCCATTCCCAAGCTTGAGAGCCTATGAAAATGAGTCCACCAACAATGGTTAGCAACATATATAGGGTTACTTTTCCTTTTTTCATTTGATGACCAGCATCAACTGCCAATACCATAGTTACAGATGAGAAAATTAGTACAAAGGTCATAAATGCAACATAGTACATAGGGAAGTGACCATGCACAAACGGAACGTGTGTAAACACTTCGTCAGCTATCGGCCAGCTATCTAAAAATTTAAAACGCATTAGACCGTAGGCTGCTAAAAATCCTGAAAAGGTCAAGGCATCAGACATGATAAAGAACCACATCATCATTTTGCCATAACTAGCGTTTAAAGGTTTTTTACCACCACCAGTCCAAGCACCTTCTTCTGTATTTTCTGTAGCAATTGTTGCTTCCATAAAAGTTTATCAGTTAATTTTGGTTATTATCAATCCGATTAAGGGTTTTCAAAATCGGTTGCTATGCAAAAATATAAAATTATATGACATGTACAATTTTATTTACTGTATCATGACAAAAATCATACTTTGATAAAAATCATACTAATTTTTAGAAATTTGCAGGATTTAGCTCTCTTTATTAGGTGATGAAATAGAAAAATAGAAACAAAAATATCCAAAGGATATCTACAAAATGCCAAAATATGCCGCCTATTTCCATTCCTAAAGCGTCATTTTCTTTGTATTTATGATTTAAATGATTGAAAATCACCACTAATAAAACGATGATTCCAGCTGCAACATGTATTAAGTGAGCAAATGAAATAACGACCAGTAAAGATGATGACACGACACTACCCTTACCAGTAAAATATAAGCCAGCTTCCCTAAGTTGATTGAATCCTTCAAATTGAAAAAACACAAAGCCAAAGGCTAGTAGTAACGTAATTACTAGAAATAATGTTGTTTGTTGTCTATTATCTTTTTGGATGCTTTTTTTTGCGAATAGATAAGTGATACTACTTAGAATGATGAGTAGTGTGCTGATGTAAAGTGCTTGAGGAAGTTCAAAAGAAATCCAATCTTCTCTTTTGCTACTTATTACGTATGCACTAGTCAAGCCAGCAAACATCATTATCATACTGATAATGGAAACATACATCATTTGTTTTGAAGTTCTACTTCTAATTTGTGCATCCATAATTTTAATGTAAAAATTTATCTACTACGAAAATAATTTGAATTAATGTGATGTAAAAAACACTTGCCAACATTAATTTTCTTGCCAGAATGTCTGTCTGTTTTTTATGTAATAAGACACCGTAATATAACATCACGATTCCTGAAAGCAGTACAATTATTGCAGCAATAAGTGATAAGTATAAGCTACCTGTTAATTTTAATACAGGAAAAACAGAGACTATAATCATCCAAACAGTATATAAAATAATTTGTAGTGTTGCTTTTTTGTTTTTCTCACCCGTAGGTAGCATATTGAAACCTGCTTTTTTATATTCATCGTGTTGTAACCAGCCAATTGCCCAGAAATGTGGGAATTGCCAAAAGAATTGAATCATAAATAACATGCCAGGTTC
>CAYRZY010000167.1:0-7144 GCA_964428855.1 uncultured Flavobacteriaceae bacterium | reverse complement strand
AGAATATTAATATTCTGCTCATCATTTTGAACTTTTTTACTTTTAAAAAGTTGTCCGATGAATGGCAAGTCTTGGAAGACGGGTACACCGTCACGCTCTATTCTCTTTGATGATTTTTTTAGACCAGTTAATAATATTGGTTTACCTTCATACACCTTCACGGAACTTTTATAGCTTATCTTTTGAGTAACGGGTACCTGATTACTGTCAGGAGTGAGTAGCTCCTCAGAAACCAAATCTAAATCTAAAAAAACCCAATTATCTTTAATTTTTGGTAATACATTTATTTTAAAACCAATATCACGATAATTTAATTGATCTGTTGTAGTTTCAGTATTTTTATCACGTGTAACAGAACTAACTTTATAAGCTATATTCTTGACAAAATTGACTGAAGCTCTTTTCCCATTTGTTATTATAAGGGTTGGTTCTTGCTTAATTTCCGCCAAACCTCTGCCCTGCAAGGCAAAGAGAGAGAAACCAAAGGAGAGAGAGTCTTTAATATTGAAGTGACTAGAATTACCACTTTTTAACGCTGAGATAACACCGTCCAGATGAGAACTAAAATCATAGTTAAAAGCTCTTATATTACTACCGTAATTAAGTAGCTTAGTTTTATTTGTTGTAAAAAGTGTAATTTTAATAGTTCTACTTAGAACTGAGTTATCTGCTATTCTTAACATTCTTTTTACTTCTTTATGAATGCTTGAAGTTGAACTATAAGCAATCATATCAGATTGAGACAAATAGACAAATTTAGTATTTGGAAATATCTGCATACATTTAACAACATCTTCATTAGTAGTATTTTTAATCTTATAACTGTAATAGTGCATTTTTTGGCTATCAGGGATAATTGGTAATTCAGGTAAGGTAATTGGCTCAACAACCTTGGTTTTATTCTTAATATAATAAAAATTACCTCTTGTATTGTATTGAAGGAACATATCATTATCTAACAATACAATTTTGTAAAATTCGTAAATTTCACCTTTTTTTTGATGTTCGGCAATGTTGAAATCTACAGTGTAATTATCCAAATCCTTATCTAGATAAATGTTAGTTCCTAAATCTTCACTTGCTAACTTTGTTAATTCTTTAAAGCTTATCTCATCACAATATAATAATGAGAAAAAACTAATTAAGAATATTAAAATTTTTTCTTTTTTCATTTTCTGCACCTTTATTGAATAGTCCTAAAAAATCAGAACTTGCTAAAACATACACAACAGCCATGCCATTACCAAACTTATTACTTCTTAAATAAGTTGACTGTGTATTCTTTAGTAAATCCTGAAGGTCATCTATCTCCAAACTAATATTATTCTTTTTGTTTTGGCAAGTATTTTTAATACAAATGAGTTTTATATATTTAAGTTTAGAAAAAGAGATCTGTTCCTCTATTACTTGGATATGTGTATCAGGTCTTTGTGTATTAGCTTTTTGTATGTGATTTTGATTTTGAGATGTTTTAACAGAATTATTGTCAGAACTAGTTAAGCCATAAGCAATATAAGTAAATAGTGCAGAAACAACGATTAAACCTAATAAAGAATAGCCCAAAAGGGGTAAAATTAAAGATTTAGTTCTTACCTTATCACCACTTTCATAAGCTTCAAAAATTTCTTTTCTTTTTTTAACATACTCTTTTTTAGCAATATTAGTCTTATGATAAGGCGTTGCAACATAATGATTATACTTGAACTTTGTAGTAAAAAGTTGTAATTTTGAAGAAAAAGCATTGAGAAAATACTCTATATCATAAAGATATGCAGGATGTATTTTTTTATAATTTTGAGATAATAAAAAAACATCTGTAAACAAATGCCCATGATAAGAAATCCACCAAACAATTACAGGATCAACAGAAGCTTTTTTACCTGTAATTTTATCCTCAGCACCAAAATGATTTTGAGCTTCATCAATTATAAGAAGAGTAGGCTTATATTTAGCAATAGGAGCTATTGGCTTAAAAAAATTCAAAAATAACTTATTAAAATAACTTTTAGCTTCCCTCTCTTTTATGCTAGTAAGATAAACAGCATAAGCAGGATTAAGCACAATAAATTTTATATCAAGTAAATAATCAATAATAGGATCATCAATAACATTAGAACTAAGATTGTCACCTAACATAGCTATTTGATTATCATAAATCATTTTACAATGTTCCATGATTGATAATATTTCATTAAAATTTAATGGCTTAATATTATCTTGCATTTTAAGACCATTAACATTTGAATAAATATTATAATAATCTTTTTGTTTTCTAAGCATAAAATCAACTGCATAAGCAGTCTTACCGCTACGAGGCTTACCTGTTACTAAAACAAACATTACGTAAGAGCCTTAAACATACCATCATAAACTTTAGCACCTAATTTATACGTAATAATGTATCCCACCGCTAAACCCCAAAAAGAAACAGCAGAATAAGCAATCGCAAAAACCGAGTTAAGCCATTCAGATACACCCAATTTGCCAAGAACACAACCGAGCAAACCACTATAATTAGTACTTAAACGACTTGAAAAAGAAACAATAATACCATAGATATCATTCCAAAAAGAGAGAAACCAAACTGAAAAAGAAACAACAGTAGCTATAAACGAAGCAACAAGAGCAAACTTAAAAATAATTCTACCATTTGACAAAATAGAGCTTATTGCAGTAAAAAATAATGCTGGCAATTTAAATCCTTTTTTTAATTATTTTAAATAATTTTTTAATACAATAAATCATGATATCCCTCACGCCTTATCAGTTGTGTGAACATTTTTCATAAATGAGAAAATCGTCCTAAAAATTAAAAACATACTTTTACCAACCACTTGAAAAATAAGTCATGATATCCCTAGCAATAGCAGAGTAAAGCTTCCAAGAAAAAATGAACAAAACTAAATTTAGAAAAAATTGAACATAAGGCCTTAAAATAGAAACCGAAGATAAATCAATTGTAAAAGAACCGAAACTTAATTGTCTAGTAATAGTACAATCACCGGACGTACTAATAGAAGGAGGAGTTAATCCTGAAGATAAAGCTCTTATGTCAAAACCTGTAGAAGCAAAAGAAGAAAGAGCATCATCAAAAATACGTTTAGCATTATCTTCAGCATCATGATAAGGCTTTAAATCATCACTACGTACAAGAGGATTAAGAGAAGCATTGATATCTCTCAATATATCATTAGTTTCATTTAAATCAATTTCAAGTGAAATATTTTTATCCTTAATAGCTTTTTCTATATCATCAAGCTTATTGCCTAGATTTTTATTCATTCCCGAAATTGAATTACCAACTTCAGCAAGTGATTTATTTATTTGACCATTTTTACCTAATGAATTTTCTATATCAGATAATTTTTTTTCTAGGTTAGTAGTATCAAATAAATTATTTGAAGAATTACTATCAGGATTGTTAGGATCTGTTTGATTACTCTCATTACCTGAATTTTCATCGGGATTATCAGGGTTGTTAGGATCAGTAGTGTTACTATCGGGATTGTCATTTGCTTTATAGCAAGCATAATCACCATCAGGACAATTAAATAACATTGAAGTGGTATCACATTCATAAGGATTATTTGTAATATGAGAAAAAGGAAAACCAAACAATTCTGTTTTATGGTCACAATTTGGGTCATTAGTACCTGAACCGCTACCATCAGGATTATCAGGATTGTTAGGGTCAGTAGTGTTACTATCGGGATTGTCAGGGTTATTAGGTACACAAATTAACGTATTAGAGTATTCGGAAGCATTTTGAGGGTGTTGGTTAGGAGGGCAATCATGAGGATCACAGTTGCCCGTATTTGGATTATAGTACTGTTGTGGGTCTGGGCATGTAGTTTGCGGGTCAACACAAATACCATTTTGATAAATTGTAGGAGGAATACATATACAAGTAGTTTTCGTTTCATTAGGAACAAAACCAACAGAACAAGTAATGCAACTACCATTATAATATATTTCATCAGGAGTACAAACACTAGCATCAGGTACACAAGCACCATTTAAATCTTTATGTTCACCTATTGGGCAACTGTTAGGGTCAACATGACAAGTAGAATTAATTGTATCTGCTTTTTGACCTATCGGACAAGCTTGATAATAGTCTTTATTTGCACAACAATTCAAACTATAATTTAATATTTTTTGCTCTGAATTTGCGTTAACAAAAGGTGAAGAACCTTCTAGGCAATTTTGATGTCCAACAAAATACCAGCTATGGGTAGAATTAGAGTCTGGAGGAGAAGGAACATCATCATCAGGCGTATCACAAGTCTCGCACATATAAGTATGAACTGTTTCCGTGAGACCATAGACATACCACTCTTCTACTTCTCTCCAAGTTGAATAGTTTTCATAAGTATAAAATCTATAGAAGTTATTGGTATAACATTCGGGGGTTTTGTTTAGATCAGGAATATCTTCTATAGAAGAAAAACCACCGCCTGCATCTCGTACCAGCGGTGAATTAACAGCTTCAACATAATAACCATCACAAGTACAATTAAAATCATTTGCATATAAGAAAGAGAAGGAAAATAGAACTAAAAAAATAAGTGCTTTCATATTAGTTCCTGAAAAGTGCAAGCATTGCAAACAGTGGAGCAGTTAATACAGTTAAGTAAGTATAGATTGTGAATACTACATTGAATGAAACTGAATTAGTAAATTCTATAATTTCCATGATAATAACCTTATCTTCTAGCAATAGAAGTTGATAAAAAATTAATTAAAAACAACATTGTGAAGCCCATAATATGAGCTAAAACGGCTAACAAATAATCCCATTGATTTTGGGTTAAGCCCGTTATTTTTAAGTCATTTTTTAGTAAACAATCTGAATTAATTAATTCATAACCGTCAATTAAATGTTTAAAACGCAAAGACGTACTGCAATAACTTTGGTCATTACTTCTTTTCGTGTAACATAATCCTGTCTCATTTTGATAAGGTGTAACATCATATACGCATTGATTTGAGGTCTTAGTATTTAAATAATCTGCTTTAATATCTGAAGTAAATATTGCAAAAAATATTATCAAAAATATAAAAAATATCTTCATTTAAATCCTATCCTTGACTAACTTCAAAGCATGATTAACACCATAAACAAAAGAAAAGAAAGTTAAAAAAGCACCAAATAACATTAAAAAATTATTTGTATATATCTGAAAATCTAGCATTAAAAACCTTTATATTTTAAGAGGGTAAACACCCTCTTAATTTGAAATTTACCCAAGTAAACGAATTGCTTTTCTTACACCAAAGAAAACACCAACCGCAACAAGAATAGCTCCGGCAACCATAAGATAATTTGCTGTGTCAATAACTACTGCTTCTAACATAATAAAACCTTTTAAGCGAATTTAAATTTTTAAGACGACCTACGCTTAGAGGTGCTATCTTTGGCAATAAAGCCATCAAAGCCAACCACCTTATTAAGAAAGGAGGAAGTTTAGGAGATTGGCTTCAATGAATTTACTCTGTAACCTCTATAGGCTCAAAAAGTTCGATAAAATCTTTACCCTGAAGGATAGTCTTAGCAGAATATATTTTATTTCTAAAAGTAGGCAATTTGATTTCGCATTTGAAAGACTGTGGGTCATACTTAAGTTTCAAGAGAAAATCATTAAGATTAGTTACCTCTGATTTAGAGGTACATGGTATTTCAATACTTAATCTAGTTTCAACCTCTTTTTTTACAAAATCTTTATCATCAACTAAATCCACGATAATTGTTTCAAATTTGACAGCATAGCCCCATTCAACATCATTACCATCTATTTCACTCTCACCCGATGATCTAGGTGTAACCTTTTCAATGTCATGTATAATCAATGAAAAATCAAAACCTTTTTTTACATTACTCATTTTTTCGCTCCCTGCAAAATTTTAATATCTATACTGCAGTACAGATGTTTTTTTTAAACGCACAATTTGAATGCTCTTATCGCCTTGGTGAGGTGCGAACATAAACCAAAACACCGCTTATACGGTCAAAGGATAAGAGCAAATATCAAGTTAAATTATTGTCATTTGTTACCTTAGTAAACTCTTTATTAGAAAATAAAACCGCCTGAATAGACTCACCCAGCTTAAGGACTTCATTAAGATTTTTAACATAAACATCTCCTTGGGATTTAAAATCTTCAAAAAGCGTATCTATTGCATTTTTTGCAATAACAGGCTTAATATGAACATATCTTTTAGTAATAGCAGTATCTTGATGACCTAAAACATATGAAACAGTTTCAAGAGGTAATTGAAGTTCATTTACTAAATATGTACCTAGAATATGTCTTATATTGTGAAGTTTTGTATATGGAAGTTTTGCTCTTTTTAACATATCAGTCCATACTTTACGAATATAAGTATCTGAAAAACGTTTACCAGTATTGGGATTAAGAAAAACATAACCAGTAGGAAAAACAGTTCCTTGAGAGTCTATAGCCTTAGCTTGCTGTACCTTAAGAACATCTATTAGATTAGAAGTAAGCTCATAACTTAAAAATCTTTTTGATTTATTGTGTGTTGCAGGATAATAAACTATACCTTGATGTAAATCAAGATATTGCCATTCTAAGTTTCTAACCTCACCTAATCTTCTACCATGCAATAAAAAAAGAAATATATCTTTCAATATTGGATTAGTTGAACTTTTTAAAAGCATTAGATATCTTTTTTGAATAGAAGGTGAGAAGGTCACATAATATTTATTATCAAATCTTGGAAGTTCTACTTCTCTTGGATAGATCGTACCACTATAATAATCATTTTTAATTGCAAAGGTATAAAGACTAGATAAAAACTTCAAATGATTACTAACAGTTTTAGGCTTTAAGCCCGAAACGATTAGATTATCAGCGAACTTTTGGTAATCTATGAAATTGATAGTGGTTATATCACGATATCCGAAAACAGGCTTAATATGCTTTTTGTAAGCAGATTTATAAGACTGTACAGTTTTAGAAGCTAAAGTAAGTTCTTTAGTTGGTATATATTGAAGATAGATTTGGTCTATTGTCATGTTTTCGCTCCTAACGTAAAGTATATTTACGTTTATTAAAATTATTGTAAAGTATATTTACTAAGAGAAAGATTAAATATGTTAAATATTTTTACAAAAAATAAA
>CAYRZY010000166.1:0-7296 GCA_964428855.1 uncultured Flavobacteriaceae bacterium | reverse complement strand
AGTACACCAAAACCTATCCAAATGGCAAAAACATAAAAGGAACCTACCACAGCATAATCACGTTCACGAGGCTCAAAGGGTTTTGGATTGGTATAGAAAATAATTGCCAATCCTGTAAAAGCAAAAAACAAAAAGAGTATATAGGCATTCTTTTTATCAAACTTGACGTGAAATAACAAACCAATAATCCCTAAAATTAATGGAAGAAAATAATAGGTATTTCTACCTTTGTTGTTCTTCATTTCATCAGGCAAATTATCTTGTGATCCTAAACGCATTTCATCAATAAAATTAATACCACTTAGCCAGTTTCCATGAGTGTCTAAATTACCTTGAACATCATCTTGACGGCCGGTAAAATTCCACATAAAATACCTACCATACATATAGCCAAACTGAAACTGCATCATAAAACTTAAGTTTTCTCCAAAAGTTGGTCGGCGATTACTTTTTGGCGAAATACCAGCAATAGATTTGTAATTTGCAATAATACTAGGGTTAGGATCTACCATTCTAGGGATAAAACCTTTGTGCTTGTCAGTATAATTTATACGTGTGTTTTTGTATCTATTTACAATAATATATTTGCCTGCTTTTTCATCTTTTTCATATTTCGGTTTGTCGTCACTGTAAGGGTCACCTTTATCTTGCTCTCTAGTTTCTGAATAATAAGAGCCATAAAAAACGTTGGCATCACCATATTGTTCTCTATTATAATAAGCCAATAATTCTCTTGCACTTGACGGATTATTCTCGTTAATAGTCGTATTTGCATTGGCTCTAATAGGTAGCATTACCCATGAAGAGAAACCAATCATCACAAACAATAAACATAAAATTATGAGGTTGGTATGTATTAAGTTTTTCTTTCGAGTGTATTTAATTGCAAAATAAAATACGGCAATGAGTATTAGACCAGCAATGATACTTCCTGAGTTAAACGGCATGCCCATAGAGTTTACAAAAAACAATTCTGAAGCACTAAAAAAGGCTAAGGTATAGGGGAATAAAAATTTAAATACAAAAGCCAATACTAAAATGGCAACCACATTAGCTATGATGAATTTTTTTGAAGTAATGTCTTCATATCTTTTATAAAAGTAAATAAATACTATAGCAGGTATTACCAATAAAGAAAGGATGTGTACTCCGAATGATAAACCAACAACAAATGAGATGAGTAATAGCCATTTATGACCTCTGGGTTTGTCCATTTCGGTTTCCCAGCGTAAGCCGAGCCAGAATAATAACGCCATTAAAAATGATGACATTGCATACACTTCAGCTTCAACTGCACTGTACCAAAAACTATCAGAAAAAGTATAAGCCAATGCACCAACCAAGCCACTACCTAGTATAGCAATTGAGTTGCCTACACTTAGATTTTCAGTTTCTTTTACAATCATTTTTTTAGCTAAGATGGTAATGGTCCAAAATAGAAATAGAATGGTAAAAGCACTTGCTACTGCTGACATCATATTTGTCATTTTGGCTATTTGAGAAGCGTCTGTGGTGAACATTGCAAAAAAGGCACCTAATATTTGAAATAACGGAGCTCCAGGAGGGTGACCAACTTCTAATTTTACTGATGTAGCGATGTATTCACCAACATCCCAATAACTTACTGTAGGTTCAACAGTAAGCGTGTAAGTTATTAAAGCAATTGTAAAAGTTGCCCACCCAGCAATAGTATTCCACTTTTTATAGTTGAAATGCGTCATAGTTGTTCTCTAAATTTATGAGTTTTTGTGTCAATATGTTGAATTGATTCAATGAAACTCTTCTGTTTTAGAGATGAGTCTCATTAATTTTATTGGGCGAATTTACTAAATATATATTGAATATTCTTAGTGATGAATAGGAGTTGAAAAGAATCAATATTAAAACTTTGTTAAAGTTCATTGTAAATTCTTTTCAAAAAGTTTGTAGGATTGAAACTTTACTTTAAATTTGCACCCTTCTTAGAAAAATAGTTAGAAGATTATTGTCCCATGGTGTAATTGGTAACACACCGGTTTTTGGTACCGACATTCAAGGTTCGAGTCCTTGTGGGACAACTTAAGTTGGTTGAATGCTTCCTTTTTTTAGGGAGCATTTTTTATTTTTAAGTAGTCTCTCTAACAATCAAACTAGTTTCAATCACTTTCGTTTTAAATTCAGCAGATTTATTATTCAGTCTTTCAATAAGTGTTTCGACAGATTTTTTACCAATTTCAAAAGCATTTTGATCAATAGTCGTTAGGCTAGGGTAAGATAATCTTGAAATTTTATCATCAGCAAATCCGATAATAGAAATGTCTTTTGGGATGTTGTATCCTTTTTTGTGTGCTATTTTTAGTGCTGTTGTTGCAGAAACATTATCTGTGGTTAAAATTCCGTCAAGGTTTTTATTTTTTTCAAATAATGAGGTTATTGCTATTTCGTATTCAGTTTTATTGTGAATATTGACAATAAGATTGTTGTTTTTGTAATTAGAATTGTTTTCTAATGCTTTTTTGTAGCCATTAGCTCTTTGTTTGCCGATGTTTAGATCAGTTAACGAGCTGATTAATGCAATTTTTTTACGACCTTGTTTAATCAAGTAGTTGGTTGCATTAAAAGTAGCTTCAAAATCATCTATAATAACCTTGTCACACTCAATTTTATTTGTGACTCTATCAAACATCACTATAGGATATCCTTGTTCGATGATATCTTTAAAATGACTACTATGTTTGTTGCTTTGTGTTTCTCTAGCGATAGAAAGAATGAATCCATCTACACTACCATCGCTTAATAATTCTAAACTTTGTAGCTCTTTTTTGTATTTATTATTAGACAGGCAAATAATAATTTGATAATCATTTTTATTGGCCTCATCTTCAATGCCTAATAAAACTTTAGAGAAAAAATAATTTAAAATATTAGGTATAATTACACCTATTGTTTTGGTTTGGCTGTTTTTCAAACTCAAAGCCATCCTGTTAGGACGGTAATGGCGTTTTTTTGCAAGAGCTTTAACTCTGTCAATGGTTTTTTCATTTATTTCATAACTATTTTTTAAAGCTTTTGATACTGTTGAAATGGATAGGTTCAACTCGTTAGCCAATAACTTTAATGTAGTCTTGTTATTCATATAAATGGATTATACCTGATAATTTATCCAAAAGTAATAAAATACAAGCATTTAAACCCGAATTATGTATTAGGATTTTATAAAAGAGAAATGAAACTACTACGAAATTTAGTAAATGGTTGTGTTTAATAGTAATTTGAGTTAGTAGTAGAAAGCTCATTTATTTAAAAACCCGATTTAGGCAAAAGATTCTATCGAATTGCTTAAATCGGGTTTTATTTATTTTGTAATTAAATCTTAAAAGTAATTATAGGTCTTAGAGCGTGGTTTGCCAATTCCTTACTGATACTTTCATTAAATAATTGAGATAAGCCACTTCTACCATGTGTATTGATGGCAATAATATCTGCGTCAATTTTTTTACCAAAATTTAAAATACCTTCTTCAATAGTAGTGTCATTATAAGTATTTAAGGTGTAGTTTTTAATTTTAGAGTCAATAAGAAAATTATTCAAACGATTGTTAGTGGCCTGAGTAGTCTTAAAATTATGAGGAGTATTGACATATAGTAGATGTAATTTTGCTTTAAAGAGGTTTGCAAAACCAATTACATTTTGAAAAGATTTTTTGCTTTTTGCACCAAAATCAGAAGCAAAAATAATATCGTTAATCTCAAAATTTTTGACATCTTGCTTAATTACTAAGACTGGTATTTTAGAATGTCTAACTACTTTTTCTGTGTTAGAGCCTACTAACATTTCTTTTAATCCTGTTGCTCCTTGAGAGCCCATTACAATTAAATCGGCTTTGTATTTTTTACTTTCTTGAATAACACCATCAAATGCTTTATGAAATTTAACGTCTTCAGTTAATTTAATACCTTTAAAAAAAGGCAATTTTTTAATTTTTTCAAATTTCTTGTGAATAGCTTTCATGTAAAATATTGCCTGTGCACCACCTTTCATATTATTGTTGTCAAGTGGGTCTATGGTAGCAGAAGGGATGTCTAACATGTGTAATAGTACAATTTCACTATTAGTTTTTTTTGCTATTGTGGCAGCTGCTTTACAAGCGTATTTAGCTTCGTCAGAAAAGTCGATTGGTACGAGTATGGTTTTCATAATTTTTGAGTTTTTAGGTTTAAATCATTACAAGTTACTATTTATAACGATAAAAATCAATGATTCTTGTCATTCTGAAATATAGTTTATATATTTGCACTCGTAAATTAAGGTATTTAAGGAATGAAGGGGACGAAAAGTCTCCTTTTTTTATACAAAAAGAAGTGAGAAGTATTGTTGAGAAATTAGTTGAGGAAGCAATTCAAGAAAATCCAAAATTATTTTTAATTGAGTTGAAAATAACATCTGACAATACAATTGTTGTTATAGTTGATGGTGATGAGGGGTTGACTGTTAAGGAGTGTATGCGAATTAGCAGGCATATTGAGCATAATTTAGATAGAGAAACAACTGATTTTTCTTTAGAGGTAGGCTCGCCTGGTCTCACAGAGCCTTTGATAAATATTAGACAGTACAAAAAGAATTTAGGTAAAAAATTAGCTGTAAAAACTGAAACAGAAAAATTTGAAGGAGAACTTGTAAAAGTTGATGACAAAGAAATTACCTTAGAATGGAAAGCTAGAGAGCCTAAACCTATTGGCAAAGGAAAAGTAACTGTAGTTAAAACTGTAGTTTTACCATACAGAAATATAAAACAAGCAAAAATAAAGTTAAAATTTTAATTGAAGAGAGAATGGAGAACATCGCATTAATAGAATCTTTTTCTGAATTTAAAGACGATAAAAGTATTGATAGAGTAACCCTTATGTCAATACTAGAAGAAGTGTTTAGAGCTGCATTGAAAAGAAAATATGGGTCTGATGATAATTTTGATATTATTATAAATCCTGATAAAGGAGATTTAGAAATATGGAGAAATAGAATCGTTGTTAACGATGGTGAAGTAGAAGATGAAAATGCTGAAATAACATTGTCTGAAGCTATAAAAATTGAACCAGATTTTGAAGTTGGTGAAGATGTGTCTGAAGAAGTGAAGTTAGAACATTTAGGGAGAAGAGCTATTTTAGCTTTACGTCAAAATTTGATTTCTAAAATACACGAACACGATAACACAAATATCTTTAAGCATTTTAAAGAATTAGAAGGTGAGATTTACAGTGCAGAAGTACATCATATTAGACATAATGCAATCATTTTATTAGATGATGATGGGAATGAACTAATTTTACCAAAAAGTGAACAAATTAGATCTGATTATTTTAGAAAAGGAGAAACAGTAAGAGGTATTATTAAATTGGTTGAATTACGTGGTAATAAACCAGCAATAATAATGTCTAGAACATCTCCTGAATTTTTAGTAAAATTATTTGAACAAGAAATTCCTGAGGTATTTGATGGTTTGATAACGATTGAACGCGTTGCTAGAATACCTGGTGAAAAAGCAAAAGTAGCTGTAGATTCTTATGATGATAGAATTGATCCTGTAGGAGCTTGTGTAGGTATGAAAGGTTCTCGTATTCATGGTATTGTTCGTGAATTAGGTAATGAAAATATTGATGTAATTAATTATACAAAAAACGATCAAATTTTTATTGCGAGAGCATTAAGTCCAGCAAAGGTAACTTCTATTGAAATTCATGAAGTAAAAGAAGGTGAAAAACCTAGAGTAGATGTATTTTTAAAACCAGATCAAGTTTCTAAAGCGATTGGTAAAGGTGGTGTTAATATACGTTTAGCAAGTCAATTGACAGGTTATGAGTTAGATGTTCAACGTGAAGGACTTGCTGATGAAGATGTAGAGTTGACTGAGTTTTCTGATGAAATAGAAGCTTGGGTAATTACAGAATTTAAAAATATAGGTTTAGATACAGCTAAAAGTGTATTAGATTTAGATGTGACAGATTTAGTTAAAAGAACAGATTTAGAAGAGGAAACTATTTTAGATGTTCAACGTATATTAAGAGAAGAATTTGAAGATTAAACTTCAATAAAATAGTAGAAAATTATAATAATTGTATGGCTGAGACCAAAACATTGAGGCTTAATAAAGTTTTAAGAGAATTAAATATTTCTCTAGATAGAGCTGTAGAGTATCTTTCAAGCAAAGGCTTTGAGATAGAAGCTAGACCTACTACTAAAATATCTGGTGAGGTATATAATGTACTTTTAGATGAATTTCAAACGGATAAAAGTAAAAAAGTAGCTTCAAAAGAAGTAGGCGAAGAAAAACGTAAAGAGAAAGAAGCCCTGCGTATTGCTCAAGAAAAAGAGCAAGAACAAAAACGTTTAGAAGAAGAATCGAAGAGAGCAGTTTTTAAAACCGAATCTGAAAAATTAACAGGTATAAAAAAGGTTGGTAAGATAGATCTTGATACTAAAAAACCTACTAAAGAAGAAGCTAAAGTCGAAAAACCTGCAATTAAAAAGGAGGTTGAGAAGACAGAGGAGACGGTAGTTTCTAAGGGAAAAGAAGTTAAAAAAGAAGTTGTAAAAGAAGCTATAAAAGAGGTTGAAAAAGAAGTGTCAACTGAACCAGAAAAAATAACTACTAAATATCGAAAATTAACCGGACCAAAACAGGTTGGTGAGAAGATTGATTTGAAACAATTTGAAAGACCAAAGAAGAAACCTGCTGATAAAAAACCAGTTAGTGATGCCAACAAGAAAAAAAGAAAACGTATAAGTAGCTCTTCAGGAAAGCCACCTTTTGGCGGACAAAGAAGAGGGACATTTAAGCCAGGTGGTAATGCAGGTAAAGGTAGAGGTAGAAAGAATATAGTAAAAGCAGAGCCTTCAGCAGAAGATGTTCAAAAACAAATTAGAGAAACTTTAGAAAAACTTCAAGGGAAGTCTAAAAAAGGAAAAGGAGCAAGATACAGAAAAGAGAAAAGAGATTTACACCGTCAGCAATCTGATATAGATATAGAAATTGAACATGCTGAAAGTAAAATTTTAAAGGTTACAGAGTTTGTTACCGCTAGTGAATTAGCAACAATGATGAGTGTTTCTGTAACAGAAATTATTTCGGCTTGTATGTCTTTAGGTATGATGGTAACAATGAATCAGCGTTTAGATGCTGAAACATTGGCAATAGTTGCTGAAGAATTTGGGTTTACTCTTGAATTTGTTAGTGCAGAGGTTGAAGAGGCTGTTGAAGAGGTTGAAGATAAACCAGAAGATTTAGAGCCCAGAGCACCAATAGTTACTGTAATGGGTCAC
>CAYRZY010000165.1:0-7319 GCA_964428855.1 uncultured Flavobacteriaceae bacterium | reverse complement strand
AAATTAACAAAGCCGAGATAATTTTATTTATACCCTCGGGCAAAAAAAACATTAATAATAATGAAAACAGAACAAGATTTAAAACAAGTAGTAAAAAGTCGTTATGCAAAAATTGCGGAGCAGGATAAAGCTATTAATGCATCATCTTGCTGCGGTGCTACAACACCTTCAAATAAAGTGTATAACATAATGATGGATGACTATTCAGAAACCAAAGGCTATGTTGAAGAAGCCGATTTAGGTTTAGGCTGTGGATTACCTACTCAGTTTGCCAAAATACAAGCAGGAGATACTGTAATCGACTTAGGTTCTGGGGCAGGAAACGATTGTTTTGTGGCAAGACATGAAACTGGAACAACCGGAAAAGTAATTGGTATTGATTTTACTCCTGAAATGATCTCTAAAGCAAGAACTAATGCAGAAAAACTGAAGTATAATAATGTAGAATTTCGTGAAGGTGATATTGATAATATGCCTGTAAGTAACAATGTAGCAGATGTTATTGTCAGTAATTGTGTATTGAATTTAGTGCCGAATAAAGTAAAAGTCATCAACGAGATTTTTCGAGTTCTAAAACCTGGAGGTCATTTTAGTATTTCTGATATCGTATTGGTTGGAAATTTACCAGAAGCCTTACGTCAAGACGCAGAAATGTATGCAGGTTGTGTAGCAGGGGCTATTCAGAAAAAAGTATATTTAAATTATATTGAAGAGGCTGGTTTTGATAACATTACACTTCAAAAAGAAAAAACCATTTCTATTCCTGATGATATCTTAAGCAAGTATTTAACAGCATCTGAAATAAAAGATTTTACCACTGGAAAAACAGGAATTTTTAGTATAACAGTTTATGCAGAAAAACTTGGAAGTTCTCTAGAAAAACCAAAGTTAAAAATGTCTGAATTGGATTCGGATTCTTGTTGTGAACCACAGTCTGGTTGTTGTTAAATCCCCTTAATCCCCGAAAGGGAATTAATTTTGATTATAATTTAACATCTCCATGAAAATATTAATACTCTGTACAGGAAATTCTTGCCGTAGTCAAATGGCAGAAGGCTTTTTAAAATCGTTTGATGCTAAACTAGAAGTGCACTCTGCTGGTACGGAACCAAGTTCTGAAGTGCACCCAAAAGCAGTTGTTGTTATGGAAGAAATAGGCATTGATTTAACTAGTAATTATCCTAAAAAAGTAGCTGTATTTTTAGATCAAGAATTTGACTATGTAATTACGGTTTGTAGCGGTGCAAAAGAAAGTTGCCCAACATTTATAGGTAAAGTAAAACAGCATCTGCATATTGGTTTTGATGATCCTGCGGATGCTACAGGTACAGAAGATGAAATTTACAGTGAGTTTAGACGTATTCGTGATGAGATTAAACGTGATTTTTATACATTTTATCAAGAATTTTGCCGCTAATACGCTAATTTTATTCCTTTTGGGAGATGAATCTCATTAATAAAATTGAGATTCCCTGCCTTGTCAGCAGGCAAGTTCACTTCTCCCGAAGTCTCGGGACTATACTAGTTCCCTTCCCTTTGGGAAGGGTTAGGGATGGGATTCAGGCTTTTACCCACAATATAACCACCAGTCCAAGCATTTTGAAAATTAAATCCGCCAGTAATGGCATCAATATTTAAAATTTCTCCAGCAAAGAAAAGATTGTTGTGTAGTTTACTTTCAAAACGTTTAAAATTAATCTCTTTAAGTTCTACGCCTCCAGCAGTTACAAACTCCTCTTTAAAGGTAGTTTTACCATTGGCATTAAAAATAGTTTTGGTGAGTTGATTGGCTAAATTTTCCAATTGTTTGTTAGAAGTATCTGCCCAACGTTGTTCTTGTTTAATTTCGGCAGCCAAGACTAAGTTTTCCCATAAGCGTTTAGGGATATCTTTAAAAACTGACTTTATACCAACATGTTTTTTAGGATTCTCTCTTTTTAAGATTTTTAATTTTGTAAAAACAGTAGCAAAAGATTTACCCAACCAATTAACCTGCACATTGTATTGGTAGTTTTTTTCGGCTAAAAATAAAGCCCCAAAAGCAGAGAGTTTTAAAACTGCAGGTCCGCTAATTCCCCAATGGGTTATGAGTAGAGGTCCGCTACTTTCAAATGTTGAATCAACAAGTGAAATACATGCATTGGGTACAGCAACACCAGGAATTGCTGCAATGCGTTTGTCGTTTATTTTAAAGGTAAACAATGAAGGGACAGGGGCATTAATTTTATGACCAAGGTTTGCGATCAAATCCCATATTTTAGTATTACTGCCTGAAGCTATCAATAATTTATCGGCTAAAAAATCACCATTATTGGTGCTAATTTTCCATTGCTTATCCTCTTTTTGAATGTTTTCAACGCGGTGACTTAACTTGACTTGAACACCTGCATTTTCAGCACTAGTAACCAAACAATCAACAATAGTTTGCGATGTATTCGATTCAGGGAAAACACGATTGTCTGCTTCTATTTTTAAGGGCACACCTCTATCTTCAAACCATTGCATGGTATCGCCAGTCATAAATTGATGAAAGGGGCCTAATAATTCTTTTTCACCTCTTGGATAGAATTCTACAAGCTCTTTAGGATCAAAACAGGCATGGGTTACATTGCATCTACCTCCACCAGAAATTTTTACTTTTTGCAATACGTCATTTCCTTTTTCAAGGATAACAACCTCTGTATCTATAGCCATTTCTGCACAAGTAATGGCTGCAAAAAAACCTGCAGCACCTCCGCCAATAATGACTACTTTTTGTTTCATTTTACTACCTTTTGATATTAATCTCTCATTGAGATTTCCTGCAATAGGCAGGTTTGGGAGTTAATTATTTAAATGACTTTTCTAATTCTAAAATCAAAGCTACATTGTATTTTTCAACATCGTTTAAGTTCGAATTTTTTATTTTTCCTTTTGGTTTATACCATTCCTTTTGTGAAAAGTAATAGTCAAGTTCTCCTCCCTGTTTGAAAGTATGTCCGTTTCTAGCAAACACTTCATTACGCATAATTTTTAAATCAGGTTTAGAGAAATGAGACAAATCATCAGCTGCTAATTTTACAAAGCTTGCTTCTGGGTATTTTCCTTGTGGTTTTTCAATTTTCCTATTTGGGTTAAATTGAATGTAATGCTGTGTTTTATCATCAATATTTTTATAATAATGAGATGTTAACCCTTTTGCTTTATCAGAAAATGATAATTCATAATACGTTTTATTAATTTTCACTTTACCGTTTAGATATTTAATAGCTAATCTATCTGATTTTGCAGCCCAAGTATTATTTTCCCATTCAGCATAATCAGTTCTGGCAAAAAGTTTAGCATTGCTATAAATTATTTCTAATTGAGATTCTCCTTCAGAATCTCCAAAATGATAACTTCCTTCATAATCATGAATTTTAGAATCTGCTACTTTTTTTATAGTTGAGGGGTTTACATCATAATTTTGAACACTAATATAAGCTAGTGTTATTGTGTCTTTAGTTTGAGAAAAAGACAATCCGTAATAGGATAAAAATAGAATAATAAATGCAGTTGTTGTTTTCATTTTATGTTAATTTATATCTGAATTTCTACTCTAAAACCATGCTAGAATATGGAATTACTGTTTCAAAACCTTTTTGTTTAAAATAGTTAGGTGTGTCATCATTTCCAGTAGCTAATATAAAATCACCTCCCCAAGCACCTAAACTCTTTGTTTGTCCGAAATAATCTGAAAATAATTGTTCTTGTATCGGTTTTTGCTGAATCAATTTAGAGATAATAGTTTCATGTTTGGCTAGTAATTTTTCAAAATCAGTTACTAATTCGCAAGTACTTATTTGCTGTGTGAGTTGCGAAATTTCATCCACTTCAGTGGAAGTATTTTTAGTGTTCTTTTTGTAAGCAGCTATCCCATCACGGCTATTTTGTTTTTTATTGAGATAGACAAAATAGAGTTGATCTTTAAATGACGGATTGAAATCTAGCACCTCAACCAAAGGGTTTTTATTTTTTAATTGATAAATAATAGGATGCTTATTCTGAGCACAGGCAATATCATAAGCACTGCCTCCAAAAGTTTGAAATTGCAATTGAAAAGCATCTACTTTAGCCCATTGAGCGATATTATTTATCAAAGTTGATGAAGATCCCAAGCCCCAATTTCTTGGGAAAGTCAGTTTAGATTTTACAAGAAACCCTTGCTCGTTTGAGAGAAATTCAGGGATCATTTTTTTAGCATTCAATAAAATTTCTTGAAGTTTTTCTGCCAAAGCATCATTTCCCCCATCAGCATCAGAGTCGAAAGTAGCATTGATAATCCGTAATCTAGGCAAATCAAATACAATTTGAAGCCAGAGCTCATCTTTATCCGTATAGCTTTCCCAAATAAGTTCTCCTTTTAACTTTTCTGGGGAGGGATTTATAGATAAATTTTGTCCAAATTTGGTAGGTATTGCCAATGCTTTTGCACCATCAAGCACAACATATTCTCCTGTAAGTAATAATTTTCCGTTGCTGTAAAAAGTATTCATTAAACCTTATTTCTATTGTAAATCGGTAATAATAAAAAGGACAAACCTCCAAAAAGTAATACCATTAAGGTTTGTGCTGTCCACATAATCCAACCAAAAGCACGTGCAGGATTGTCTTCTATATTGTACAGAATTAAAGCACCTGCCACAAAAACAGGATACGTGCCTAAACCTCCATTGGTCAGTGCCATACTTAAAGCACCAACTACAAATCCAACAATAATAGCCTCAAAAGGAAGGTTTGAAGTTTCTGGTATCGCAAAAGTTACCGCATAAAACATCAATACATACATCAGCCAAATAAAAATGGTATGAAAAATAAATGCACATTTTTTTTTCATTTTCAAAACACTGAGAGCACCTTCAATTAATCCGTTAATAAAGTTTTTAACTTTGATGAAAAATGCATTTTCAGATTTTTTAATATATCGATAAAACAAAACGATTAAAATGGTTCCAATTGCTAAAAAAATGATTTTTTGAACCATGCTTGAAGGATCACTAAATAGCTTGTCTTTAATTAAATCGGCTTGTAAAACAAACGCCAATCCTATAATTGAAAGTAACATAATAACATCAGAGATTCGCTCTGCCACAATGGTGCCAAAAGCTTTTTCAAAAGGAATATCTTCATATTTTGATATGGCAGTTGCTCTTGCTATTTCACCAGACCGTGGGATTAATAAGTTTAGTAAATAAGCGATTAAAACCGTCATTGTACTGTTAGCAAATTTCGGTTTATAGCCCAAGGGCTCTAATAGAAATTGCCAACGATATGCTCTAGATAAATGACTTAAAATACCGAAAAATAAAGACAAAACGACCCACCAATAATTGGCAGATTTGAAAGAATCAAGTATTGCACTTTTATCTTCAGAAGTTAATTTTGATAAAAAATACCAAATCAAAAAAACTCCCAATGCAATTGGAAGTATGATAAATAAGGTTTTTTTTATTTTTTTATTCAAAATAGAAATACCTTTTTTAATTAGGATTAACTTAATAGTTTATTGCTCAATTCATCAGGAAAAACTACAGAAGGTTTGAAACTTTTAGCCTCTTCAAAATCCATCACAGCATAAGAAAAAATGATAACGATATCTCCTTTTGCCACTTTCCGAGCAGCAGCACCGTTTAAAACAATCTCGCCTTTACCTTTTTCGCCAGCAATTACGTAAGTTTCTAAACGCTCACCATTGGTAACATTTACAATTTGAACTTTCTCTCCTTCAATTAAGTTGGATGCATCCATCAATAATTCATCAATAGTGATACTGCCAATGTAGTTTAAATCTGCACCAGTAACAGATACTCTATGTATTTTTGATTTCAATACTTGTATTTTCACGCCTTGTCTATTTATTAATTTAGTTAATCAACAAAAGATAACCAAAATTATATTCGGCAAATGTAATTAATTTAATGCGATATTATCAATCAATCTAACACTTCCTGCAAATACGGCAATAAAAGCCCTGTAACGGGTTTTGTCATCTTTAAACTTAATAGATTTTAATGTTTGAATATCAGCAATTTCAAAATATTCTAGTTTTAAAACAGCATTTTTTCCAAACTGCTTTTCAACCCATTGTATAATTTCAGATATAGATTTTTTTTCAAACTTTTTTTTAGCTCTTGTTAAGGTTTTATAGACAAAAGGGGCTTCATTTCTTTGTAATTCAGTAAGTCTAACATTTCTAGAACTCATTGCCAATCCATCTTTTTCTCTGTAAATTTCACAAGGAACAATCTCAATAGGAATTTGATGTTTTTGAACTAGTTTTTTTATAATTTGTAATTGCTGAAAATCCTTTTCTCCAAAATAGGCTTTATGTGGTTTTATAATTTCAAATAGCCTTTTAACAATTGTACCTACGCCATCAAAATGACCCTTTCTGTGCTCACCTTCCATGACAAATTCTAATCCTTCAAAATCAAAAAGTGTTGAAGTAACATTACCTTCATAAATTTCATTTGCATTAGGAGCAAAAACAACATTACAATCAATAGTTTTTAGTAATTCTAAATCTTTATCTAAGGTTTTAGGATAGTTTGTTAAATCCTCTTTTTTATCAAATTGAGTTGGGTTGACAAAAATACTAACTACAATGCAATCATTTTCTGCTTTGGCTTTCTCAATTAACGACAGATGCCCTTTATGAAGAGCACCCATTGTAGGCACAAAGCCTATTGAAATATCAGTATCTAGAGAAGATAAATAACCTTGTAAGAGCTTGTTTTTATTGAAAACCTTCATTATATTATGTTAATTTGTAGTTAAAAGGAGGTAAACTTAGTATTTTAAGTTTAAATCTAATCAAAAATTCGTATTTTTGCATATTCTTAATTACAGACGGATTTTATGAAACGAGCATGTTGAAAATTTCAACAAACAAGAAAATGATTAATAGCGAACTACATATGTTCCTATTGAAAGAATAAGATTTAAACATATGAAAGATAAGAGAATACTGTACGTTTCTTCTGAAGTGATACCCTATTTGCCAGAAACAGACACAGCAAGAACATCCTTTGAATTAGCTAGGCTAATGCATGGTAAGAGTGCCCAAATACGAATTTTTATGCCAAGATTTGGTGTGATTAATGAGCGAAGACATCAATTACATGAAGTGATTAGACTCTCGGGAATGAACTTGATTATCAACGACATGGATATGCCGTTAATTATCAAAGTTGCCTCTATCCCAAAAGAAAGAATGCAAGTATATTTCATTGATAATGACGAATACTTTAAGCGTAAAGCTGTGTATACTGATGAAGATGGGAAGTTGTTTGAAGACAATG
>CAYRZY010000164.1:0-7324 GCA_964428855.1 uncultured Flavobacteriaceae bacterium | reverse complement strand
AAATATTGCTTCGGCGGAAAAATCTCCGATTTTTACGTCGCACAAATCATAATACAAAACCGTTAACCTTAATTAAACTCAAATTAATAATGAATAGAATACAAATAATATTAGTAATTGGCTTAAGTTTTTTCTTTCAACAATTTACAAATGCTCAAACCAATCAAAATGTTCAGTTTTTACAAAAAGTTGGTGCTTTGGATAGCATATATTCCAAAAGCCTTAATGAATATAGGAAATTTTATGTGCAACTCCCTGCGGATTACAACCTTAATAAAAATAAGAAATATCCAGTAGTATATATTTTGGATGGAGAAGTATTCTTGCCCACTGTCAATAATGTTCAAAATTTTTATAGTGGTGGTTTTACGCCTGAAATGGTTATTGTTGGCATTTCAAACGATAAGAACAGAATGCGTGACTTGACAACTTCAAAAGTAACAGAGATGTACGGAAGGCCCTTTAAACAAGAAAACGGAGAGGCGGCCAACTTTAGTAAGTTCATTGAGACTGAATTGATACCGTTTGTAGAAAATAAATACCCTGTAACCAATTTCAGAACGCTAATAGGCCATTCGTATGGTGGTTTGTTCGCCATCTATACCTTAATCCATCACCCAGAATTATTTTCTAATTATTTGGCTATAGACCCAAGTTTAGATTGGGATAATCAAAAATTATTAAAGCAAGCTCAAGACATACTACCAATTAATGACTATAAGGAGAAATCTTTATTTATGTCTTTAAATGGGCAATTAAATTGGCAGAATCCAAATACAACAATAGACAATGTAATGCAGGATACAACAGATTTCACTTTGTTCGCCCGTTCGAATATTGCCTTTTCAAACATGGTAAAACAAAATACTAAAAACGGATTGTCTTTTGAATGGAAATTTTACCCTAGAGATATACATGGTACAATTCCTTTTCCATCTATTATGGATGGTTTAATTTCTATTTTTCAATGGTACCAAATGGAAAACATCGATAAAATAAACTCGTTTGATACTTCAAAAGAAGAGCTATTTGATATTATAAAATATAGAGAAGAGAAGCTTAAAATCCATTTTGGGTATGCTGTCCAACCATATCCGGAAGAACTTTTAAATATGTCAGGTTATATGAAAATGGATATGGAGCAAATGAAAAAGGCAAAGATGTACTTTGAGTTCTGTATTGAATATTACCCAAATAGTGCAAATTCATACGATTCTATGGCAGATTATTATGAAAGAAATGGAGATAATAACAATGCTTTAAAATTTGTGACTAAAGCTTATGAAATAAGTGGTGATGATTCCTATAAAGATAGAATTGAAGCACTAAAGAAAAAATAAGAAAACTATATATTTAACACTATTTTGATTCCTAAAATATTTAATAAATGAAAATTACTACAAGATTGTCAATACTGGTTATAGCATTACTTCTTAATATGAGTTTATGCAAAGCACAGGGTACGTCATATACTAAAGAATATAAGGGAAAGGTTATTCAAAGCATCTCGCAATTAATGAATGATTTTTATGTATTTCCTGAAGTTGCTAAGTTGACTGAAGAGCATTTAAAGGCTCAATTGTTAGATGGCTATTTTGATCAGTTTGAAAATGATGAAACCTTTGCAAAAGCCTTGACGAAGTCAGTTCAAGCTATTAATAAGGATAAGCATATGCGTATATGGTCTAATCAACTGAGTATTGCTCCAGAAATGTCGCAAGAAAGAATGTTTGAAGAACATCTTGCTCGAATTGACAGATCTAGGGAGGGAAATGCGGGGTTCAAATCTGTTAAAATTCTGGAAGGCAATGTTGGCTATTTAGACTTAAGAGGATTTGCTGGAATGGAAACAGGAAAAGACATTGCAGATGCTTATATGAAATTAATGTCAAGAACGGATGCCATCATCATCGACTTAAGCAAAAATGGAGGAGGTAGCCCCAACATGGTTCAGTACTTATGCAGTTATTTCTTTAATCAAAAATTGCTTTTGAATAGTCTTTATTGGAGAGAAGGAAACAATATACAAGAATTTTGGACTTTAGATAAAGTTGGAGGACTTAAAATATACGATGTACCTTTATTTATTATTACAAGCGAAAAAACTTTCTCAGGAGCAGAAGAATTCTCATATAACATGCAAACTCAAAAAAGAGCCACTTTAGTAGGGCAAACCACTGGAGGAGGTGCCAATCCAGGACGTAGTATGAGAATCAATGAAAATTTGCGTGTTTTTATTCCAACCGGAAAAGCAATTAACCCAATAACCAAAACGAATTGGGAAGGCGTTGGAGTAATTCCTGACGAAGAAACAAGTGTTGAAGATGCTTATGATAAAGCACTTAACTTAGCCAAAGTTGCCGCGGAGGCTTATAAAACAAAAAGAAATGAAAAATATACCGAGTTGTTTATGGATTTAAACAGTAAGCTTGAGCATTATATTGTAGGAAAATCAGATGAATTAATTCTCAAAAGTTTGAGTGATTGCCAAGTGGCAAAATTGTTTAACGAAGGAGACATCAATAATATGGGTTATGAATATTTAATGACGTACGAAAAACCAAAAATAGCTGAATCAATTTTGAGAGCAAATACAATTCTTTATCCGAACTCTGCAAATGCATTTGATAGTTATGGGGAATTATTAATGATAAATGGAGATTTAGAAGCTTCCCTTAAAAATTATCAACGAGCAGTTGATATTGCTGTTGCAAATGAGGATAGAAATCTCAAATTATTTCAGGAAAATTTAGAAACAATAAAACAAAAGATTAAACACGAATAATTGAATTAGTTAAGTGTCTAAAACGAACGTATAACAATTTAGATAAGCCATTAAAACGGTTCATATATAAATGAGTTGTAACAATTAAGCCAAAAGAAAATATAACACCAAAAATGAAAAAAAACTTTAAATCTTACTTAACCTTAGTCATAATCACGAGTGTTTTTTGTGACTCGGCCATTGGGCAAACCAATCTTAATAAACAAAATTGGATTCACGGCTCAGAGGATTGCGAAAAAAATACAGATGAACTAATACAAGTAATTCAATACAACCAAAACACATGGATATTAAGGCAAAATAAATGTACAAATTATGAGGCTCCTTTTATGTTTTTATTTTTAGGTCAAGACAAAGCATTATTGATGGACACAGGAGCCACAAATGAAGAAGAATCATTTCCATTATATGAAACAGTTAATATTATTGTAGATAATTGGCAAAAACAACAAAATAAAGAAATAGAATTAGTTGTGGCTCATACGCATAAACACGGAGATCATTATGCCGCGGATGTTCAGTTTAAAGGAAAAGTAAATACAACCTTAGTTGGTCTCCAAAAAACTGACGTTATCGATTTCTTTAAGTTCATAAATTGGCCCAATGATATTGTTGATTTTGAACTTGGAAATAGAACTTTAAAGCTCATTCCAATACCGGGGCATCAGGAAGCATCAATTGCTATATATGATTCATCATCTAAACTATTGCTATCAGGTGATACATTCTATCCGGGTCGTCTTTACGTTGACGATTGGTCTTCTTTTAAAACGAGTATTAATAGACTAGTTGAATTTTCAAAGAAACATGAGATTAAGTATATCCTTGGCAATCACATTGAAATGTCCACAACCGATGGTGTTGACTATCCAATGGGCTCAACCAATCATCCTGAAGAGCAAAAGCTTCCTCTAACTGTCGAAGACTTGCAATCACTTCAATTTTCACTTAACAATTTAAGGGATAAACCGACTAAACAAGTACATAAAAATTTTATAATTTACCCTATTAAATAACTGGCCACAACACAGTTGATAATTTTTATCATCCTTATCACTCAGAATAAAATATTTCATAAAATGTTAAAAAAAACATCCGAACGTAAAGAAGCTTGGAAAACAATTTTTATTTTCCTTGCAATTGTAACAGTTATTAGCGCTGTATTTCATTATGCAATAGTTAATTTATACCCTTCACGAATTTATATTGGTGGACTTATGTGGTGTCCAGCGGTTGCAGCAATAATCACAATGAAATTGAAAGGACGACTTATTTCTTCTCTAAATTGGGATTGGGGAAATTGGAAATATATAAGATTCTCTTATTTTATTCCTGCATTATATGCCTTAATTACCTATATACTCATTTGGCTTTTTGGATTAGGAGGTTTGCCAAATGAAGAAATGATTTTAGATTGGTCTAAAGAACTTGGATTAGTTGGAATAGGAACTTTAAGTCCAGCAGTTGCAGTAGTTGTGGCTATTATCTTATTAGGAACCGTAGGTGTTCTAAGGGCAATGGCAACTACTTTAGGTGAAGAAATCGGATGGCGAGGGTTTTTTATTTATGAATTAAGAAAGGTGCTTTCTTTTACAGGAGTTTCTCTTTTTAGTGGAATAATTTGGGCATCTTGGCATTGGCCATTAATCGTATATTATGGCGAAAATATCATCTTTGAATTGACAACATTTTTTGTTGTCATTATATCGATGTCATTTATTATGACTTATTACACGTTTAAATCTAAAAGTTTATGGCCAGCAGTACTCTTTCACGCAGTAAGTAATGTATATATTCAGAAAATATTCCCCCCATTAACAAGAAGAATTGAAGGAACAGAAGATTGGCTTGGTGAAAATGGAATTATGTTTGCAATTGTGACTTTTGTCTTTGGGGTTTACTATTGGAGAAAAGCGCTTAAAGAAAATTTATAATATATAAACTTAATAATATGACAATTTTAGTAGTAGGTGCAAGTGGAGCAACAGGAAGACAGTTAATTGAGCAACTTTTAATTCAAGGACATAACGTTAAGGCAGTTGCAAGGTCTCCTGAAAAATTGCCAGAATCTTGGCAAAGTAATGAACGCGTAAAAATTATTTCTGCAAGTCTTTTAGATTTGAGTGATAAAGAAATGATGGAACTGACTCTTGATTGTCATTCAATCACATCATGTCTAGGACATAATATGACTTGGAAAGGAATCTATGGACAACCTAGAAGTCTTGTTACAGATGCTGCTCGTAGACTATGTAATACCATAGAAGTCAATAAACCAGAAAGCCCTATTAAATATGTTTTAATGAACACTACGGGTAATCGCAATCGTGATTTAAATGAACCTATTTCGTTTGCCCAAAAATGTGTTATTGGCCTTTTAAGGTTACTTTTACCTCCTCACGTAGATAATGAAAAAGCGGCAGATTATTTACGAACTCAGATTGGTCAAAAAAACCAATTCATAGAGTGGGCTGCTGTACGACCAGACGGTTTAACTAATGAGGAAGAAGTAACCGATTATGAAATACATCCTTCACCTACTAGAAGTGCTATTTTTAATGCGGGTAAGACCAGTCGTATAAATGTTGGTAATTTTATGGCTAATTTAATAAGTGATGATGATTTATGGAAGAAGTGGAAAGGGCAAATGCCTGTAATCTACAATAAATCGTCTGTTGATAAAAAAGAAACTTAAGTCGTTTAATCTTGGTGATAAAATATTGAAATGATTTCATATCCTTATAGTTATGAGCAATTTAAAAATCTACAGTCCAAAAAAAGTATGACATTATGAAAAAGAAACAAACAAAACGAATACTCAGAATAGTATTTATTATTGCAAGCATATCCTCTTTGTGGTTAGTGCCATGGATTTTGGTAAAGGCTTGGATTTTACCACTACCTGATACAGTTCAAGAGCAAGTAAATGAAGCAATTGGTCATGGGTTTGATGGAATGATTGTTTATGTGGACGAAGCAGGAAAACCGCCAGCGTTTTATACAGGTGGTTGGAAGGACCGAGAAAACAAAATACCTGCCGACCCGCAAGCTTTATTCAAGATTGCCAGCATTAGCAAGCTGTATGTTGCTGTTGCTATCACCAAATTAGTCAATGACAAACGTTTGTCTTTAGATAAAACGCTTGCCGATTATTTTCCTGAACTTGTTGGAAGAATTGAAAATGCAGAAAAAATCACCTTGAAAATGATGGTTCAGCATCGAAGTGGTATTCCCAATTTAACTGACACCCCAAACTATTGGGAAGATCCACCGAAAAGCAGTAAAGAAGCACTTGAATTAGTACTTGATTTACCGGCTAACTTTCTACCGGGTGAAGACTATGAATACAGTAACACGAATTATTTGTTGCTTTCTGAGCTCATTAAAAAGGTAGTAGGTTACAGCAAGTTCCAATACATCAAGGAAGAAATATTAATACCACTTAATTTGAACAATACCTTCGGTTCGCTTAGTGAAGTGAATATAGACGATGTGATGAGTGGCTATCATGTTGGATATCCTTACGATTTAAAGACTGACGAGCATGGAATGTTAGCTACAGCAGAGGACGTGGGTATATTCTTGCGCGCATTAAACGATGGGTCATTGTTTGATGAAGGAGAACAGGCAATCTATTCTTCAATTTACAAGTATAAACATTCTGGCTGGGTTCCTGGATACCAGAGTTTTGCCGAATATCACAAAGATATTGATGCTGTTGTTATTCAGTTTAACAATACAACCGATCCTAAACTATATATGTGGAATTTGGCAGAGATTGTATATAGCCGAATAGTAAAAATAATTAGAAATAAAAAAAGTTCATAACAACAGAAATCTACTGCTATAAAAATTATAGGTATAAAAGGAACAAAAAGTAATGCTATGAAATATTTAAAGCAAATAAAACAGTTCTAAAAGTTGAGGATTTATACGACTTAGTGTTTTAAATATTATATGAAATAGTATCTAGATACTAAACTTGGCCTCATAAAATTTTGGTTAAAACAATAGGTGAGTGGGCGACTATATTTTAGGGGCTTAGTTAATGTTTTTATTGATTTTACTGCTTTTAAAGTATTTTCTTTAGTAATCTTGGTTTGTTACAATGCTTCCTAAAATATAGCCTAACGAACCGTTAATTGTTTCCAAAATTATATGCAGCCCTGCCTGCCGGCAGGCAGGCTTGAATTTTTATTTCTTTTGTTTCAAGACACTATTTTAAAAGAATTGATTGAGTATCAATTTTTTGAAATACCAATAATGAAAAAAGAAAAAAAGATGAATTGAAATTATAAAGTTAACAAGTGTATAGAAATTTTAAAGCAAGGATTTGAGCAAGGAAAAATTTTATACTCTTGTGGCAATCCACGAGAATCACGTAAAATTTTTTATAACCTACATTTTATCGAATACGCGATTTTTAATAAGAGTTAAAAAGGTTAGCTTTTATTTTGGCGTTGGCAAGCGTTGGATAATTGTGTGTAAAATAAATTGCCAGAGCAATTTGATTTTATAAAGCAATCGAGCGTTTGGCAG
>CAYRZY010000163.1:0-7349 GCA_964428855.1 uncultured Flavobacteriaceae bacterium | reverse complement strand
AACATTTACTTTCCACCTGGTGGTATTTTATTGTGGATTCTTATTTTTTTAGAACTCATTACTTTTGGAATTGCACTCATAGCTTTGGTTATGAACAGTAAAGAGAACCCTGAATTGTTTCATCAATCTAGATTAGCTCTCAATTCAACTTTTGGAGCTGTAAATACAATTTTCTTATTAACTAGTGGGGCCTTTATGGCGGTAACTGTGCATCAATTCAAGCAAAATAACCTAAAAAAAGCATCATTTTTTATTAAATTAACGATGCTTGGTGGTTTGTTGTTTTTAACCTTAAAAGGAATTGAATATTATCTTAAAATTGAATCAGGGCATACCTTAGGTTCAAACTCATTTTTTACATTTTATTGGTTGTTAACTGGCTTTCATGTTATTCATGTACTGGTAGGAATGGTAATCTTACTCTTTATACAAAACGGATTGAAAAAAGGTAAAACACTCTTAGAAGATATGGAAGCAAGTGCTGCCTTTTGGCACATGTGCGATTTGATTTGGTTGTTATTATTTCCCATTTTATATTTAATATTTTAAAATATGACAAAGACTATTTCTTACACGCTAGTGATACTGATTATACTAACAATCACCACAGCATTAGTTTCTAACTTTATAGATTTAAAAATTGGCGTATACTTTATTTTACTCCTAGCTGTACTTAAGTTTATCTATGTTGCCTTTCAATTTATGGAAATAAAAAAAGCACATGTTTTTTGGAAAGTAAGCCTAACTATTTACCTATTACTTTTTAGTATAATTATTTCACTAATACTATAGAAAATCTTCATTAAATTAATAGCAATCGCATTAAATTATTCTAGCTTTGCAAAAAGTAAATTTATGAGTAAAAATCTAAATACCACACTCACACTTTCTAAAGAAGAAATGCAAAAATGTGGCTATAAAGTTATTGATATATTAACTTCTCATTTTGATAGTTTAGACTCTCAAAAACCTGTAAGTTTAGCAAACAGAAAAGAAATGGATGCTTTATTACATGAAGGCATTCCACATGAACCAACGAAAGCTCAAGAGGTTTTAGACCATGTAGTAACTAATGTTTTATCACATTCTGACCTATCCTCACATCCGAAATTTTATTCTTTTGTTCCTGGACCAAGTAATTATATCAGTACTATGGCTGATACCTTGGCAACAGGATTTAATGTTTTTTCTGGTGGCTGGCAAGCCTCTCCTGCTGCTGCAGAAATAGAAATTGTAACTATTCATTGGTTGCTAGAAATGTTTCGTTTTCCTATTAAAAAAGGTGGAGGTATTTTTACTAGTGGAGGTTCTATGGCAAACTTAACAGCTATAGCCACTGCAAGACGTGTTAAATGTGGTGATGACTTTTCTAATGCCATTATCTATTTATCAGATCAAGCACATTCTTCAAATATAAAAGCCATACGTGTACTTGGGTTTTCTAAAAATCAGATACGTATTATACCTACTGATGGTGAGTTTAAAATTTCATTAAATAAACTTAAAAATGCCATAGCAAAAGACAAGCTTGAAGGGTATCAACCTTTTTGTTTTATTGCTTCTGCTGGCACAACAAATACAGGTACAATAGACCCGTTAAATGAACTTGCTGCAATTTGTAAAAAGGAAAATTTATGGTTTCATATTGATGGTGCTTATGGTGCTGCCGCAATTTTATCTGATAAAGGACTCCAAACTTTAAAAGGTATTGAAAAAGCAGATTCTTTAACTGTAGACCCTCATAAATGGTTTTTTCAACCTTATGAAATGGGTTGTCTATTGGTAAAAAAACACAAATGGTTGAGTGATACATTTACAGAAAAGCCTGAATATTTACGTGATGTTGAAGGTAATAAATCTGAAATAAATTTTTACGATCATGGTATTCAATTGACAAGACGCTTTAGAGCTTTAAAATTTTACATGTCTATTAAAACTTTTGGTCTCAATAGTTTTAAAAGTGCGATACAATACAACATCACTTTAACAGAAGAGCTTGAAGAAATATTGAGAAAAAGTCCTAAATGGGAAGTCATTTCTCCTGCTACACTTGCTGTAATCAATTTCAGGTGTAATCCTATAAAAAACAAACTCTCAGAAAAAGAATTAGATAAACTGAATCAATATATTTCAGGACAAATTACCCAGTCAAGAGAAGCTGTTTTAGTAACTACAATACTCCAAAATCAAGTGGTTTTACGTATGTGTTTGATAAATCCTAGAACAACTATTGTCCATATTCAAGAAACATTAGATTTATGTGAAGGTTATGCTGATGAATATCTATTAAATTTAGAATCATGAAACATCCATTAAAACTTATTTCAATTATAGTACTCTTATTTATCTGCCTTACAGGTTGTAATCAAAAAGAGGTGAAATTACCTGTGTTAAATGTAAGTGGAATACAAGATACAATTTATGACAACTCACAAGTATGGATATTTTATAAACTGAAGAATGGTAATGCCATTGCAGAATTAAATAGAAAAAATGCCATTTCATCTACCAATTGGATTTATAATATTGATAGACGATTAACATTACATCAAGTAGTACCTCATTTAATTAAAATGACTGAAAGAAGAGAGAAACCGGGTATGCATCCTAAAGATGAAGATGACACCAATTACTTTTCTTATATAGACTCTAACTCAAAAAAACTATCAATGATACAATTTGATGTTATCAATTATATTACGGATAAAACTATTGATAAATCAACATTTAAAAATGATAGTATCACTAAACACCTTTCCATCAACTATACCAAAAGTGAATTTTCAATTAATGATAGTATTATTACTATTGACAAATTAAAAGACTTTATCAATCATCAATCAACTTCACTAAAATTACATTTGAATTTTGATAAATACGTAAGTTATAAAGAGTACATACATTTAAAAGCAATACTACAGAACATTAAAAATGATTCTATTTCTATTGATATAAATGAGTATGTATTTTGAAATAGATTCTTCGATACATCACATTTCTCCCTCGGGACTGAATGACAAATCAAATTAATTTTGTCTTTTTTCTTGGGTCTCAAAAAGATTACTCACAAGCAGCTGCATTATTAGAAATTTGTAATTTCGCAGCAGAAGGAGAAATATACGGAATGCCTAAACCTAGACCTCTAAGGATAAATAGTAGTCCGATGATAACAACAAAAACAGGTATTACTTTTTGGATTTTATTCCGAACAGATACCTTTAAAAAATTACCTGCGTAGATCGCTAAAGTCATCATTGGTATTGTTCCTAATCCAAATAAAAACATATAGATTGCTCCTGAAAACATATTTGATGTCGCAATAGAGCCAATAAGTGCCATATATACTAATCCACAAGGTAAGAGTCCGTTAAAAAAGCCTATCAAAAAAATAGATTTATTTGATTTTTTATTAAGATACAATCCCAATTGTTGCTTTACTTTTCCGATAACTTTGTACAAAGGCTGTGTAATCTGAAACCGATTAAAAACTTTTACTGGAATAATTACGGTTAGTATCATAATCGCTCCCATTAAGATAGATAATCTTTGTTGAAAACCTGCTAAATATAGACCTTTGCCTAACAAACCAAACACCAAACCGATAATAGCATAGGTCAATAGCCTCCCAAAATGATATAAGAATGTTTGAAATACCATTTTTGATTTGCTAGATCTATCTAAAGGTAATACAAAAGCTATAGGGCCACACATACCAATACAGTGAAAACTACCTAATAAACCTAATATAAATGCAGTATATAACATGTCAAATTTTAATCTAAAAACTAATACGTATATTTATCTTTAAACAAATATGTTGTCGTATCAACTTTCCAATTTATTTTAACATTATACAACCCTTTTACTAATTTTTTAGTTGGGATTAGAAGTGTGTTATTTGTTAAATTTATAGGTAAATTAAAATCTAACTTTATATTTGAAGCTCTTTGAAAAGCTATAGTTCCTTCTATCTTTTTAGTTGAAAGATCAGAAGGAAAAGTAATCAGAATACCTTGGTCTGTATTTTTTAATATAACAAGTTCATTTAACTTTTTCGCATTAGTTAAAGCATCTATTTCTTGTTGAAAATTGACTTCATCTTTATAGTAATCTTTGCTAACTAGCTGGTGATCATACTTATCATTTGTAAACGTTTTATATACAAATGAAAGTATAAAAATCATAAACAATCCTAAAGCTATTGCAACTCCTGTTCCCCAATTTATTTTCATGTGTCTAAATTTTAATTTTTATCACCTACTCTACCCATCAATCTTAATTACTCACTTTAAGTGGTCCTGGAAAATTAGTAATGGCTGTTTCTATCAATTCTCCGTTAGAATAAATTCCGATTTTTATCTTTTCTTTAGATGATTTTAAATGTTTTTTAGGTATCAATACAAAAATTGTACCTTCAGCTAAATCTTGTTTTTTAACAATTGATTTACCTCCAACCATCACAATGACACCTTCATGGTTTATTAATTTCAATTCAATATTATCAATATTTTCAATGGTCTTATTTATCACTTTAAAGGTATATACATTTTTAATATTCTCACCTTCTGCATCAAACATTTGACCTGGCAATCTTACTATAGTAACATCAACATCTTCTCTGATAAAAAGTAGTGAAACTAAAAGCCCCGTTAAAAGGAGTAATATCGTTGAATAAAACTTTAATCTACTTGTAAATTTAAACTCTTCGCCTTTGTCTATATTATCTTCAGATGCGTAACGAATTAATCCTTTATCATAGCCTACTTTACCCATCACTTCATCACAGGCATCAATACAAGCTGTACAGTTTACACATTCTAACTGTGTACCGTTTCTAATATCTATCCCTGTTGGGCAAACTACTACACATTGATTACAGTCAATACAATCACCATGACCTAAATCTGCTCTATCTTCATTTTTACGAAATTTCTTTCTTCCATTATCAGATTCTCCTCGCTTATAATCATAAGCTACATTGATTGATTTATTATCTAATAAAACCCCTTGTAACCTTCCATAAGGACAAACAATAATACAAGCCTGTTCTCTAAACCAAGCAAATACGAAATAGAATACGCCTGTAAATACCAATAACTTAATCAAGGTACTTAAATGAGCCATTGGACCATCTTTTATGTGCTGAATAAGCTCGTCACTACCAATAAAATAAGCTAAAAAAACATTTGCCATCACAAAAGAAATGATAAAAAAGACAAACCATTTTAATCCTTTCTTTCTTATTTTTTCAGGTGTCCAACCTTGCTTGTTTAATTTTATTTGTTTGTGTCTATCTCCTTCAATAGCAAATTCAACTTTACGGAATACCATTTCTAAAAATATAGTTTGCGGACACATCCAACCACAAAATATACGACCAAAAATAACAGTAAAAACAATAATAAATACTACACCTATTAATACTGAAATAACCAACAAATAAAAATCTTGAGGCCAAAAAGGAAATCCGAAAATATTAAATTTACGGTCTCCTAAATTAAATAATAAAAATTGATTGCCGTTTACCTTTATAAAAGGAGCCGATAATAACATAGCCAATAAAACCCATGACACATAGGTTCTGTAATTGGTGAATTTTCCTTTTGGTTTTTTAGGATAGATAAAATTTCTACTTCCAGAATCATCTATTGTACTTATAGAGTCTCTAAAAACCTCTTTTCCTTGATCTGACATGAATTTTTATTAAATGTATTACACCAATTTTCTTATACTTAATTTTATATAATTCTTATAGAAACATTGTAACCCTAGGTTTTATGCCTTTTAAGAAAACTATTTGAAAATTATAATAAATCTATGGTACTAAAAAACTGTTTTTTATGGATTTAAAATTACTACAAAATTACTATAATTCTTAACAAATTTAAGCAACAATTGTAACATTCAACTCTATAAAAAACAGTTCTAATTTATTGATTATAACAATCAACTAATTTGTACTTGACAATTATTCAGGCCAAGTAATATCGCCTTGTGCAGCTTTTGGCTTTGCGGGTGTTGTACCTTGCATAGATATAATATAACTTGCTAATTGTTGTCTTTCTTCTTTAGAAATAGTACTTTCCCAAGCTATCATCCCTTTACCCGGTCTACCTCCTTTAGTAATGGTATTAAAAACACCACTAAACCCTCCTTCAAGAACCCATTTATTATCAGTTAAATTCGGACCTATACTTCCTCCTAAATCCGCTACGTGGCACAATACACATTGTGCTGCAAATATTTCTTTCCCTTTTGCTAAATCCTTAGGGTCAGTAGAAGCTGTAGCTTCTGTGTATTTTTCAGGATGATCAATCTTATCTTGTGCTTTCCAAGCTGCTACTTCTTTTTCTCCTTGTGCCATTTGGTCTACATATTCTTGATCTTGATTGTAATTCCCCATAAAAACCATGATATAGTAAAAAATACTAATCGCAATGGTAATATAAAACCCATACAACCACCATGGTGGCAAAACATTGTCTAATTCTTTTATTCCATCATAATCATGATCTGTCATGATATCTTCTTCCTTCCCAAGTTCATTGGCTTTTGTCATCTTTTTAATGAACCGTTGCCAAGCTGATAAATTCTCTGTGTTGTTACTCATCTTTTATGTTGTTAAAACTTAGCTTGTGTTAAATACACAAGCTAAGTTGTTGGTTAATCGTCTTCTAAAGGTAAATTCTCTACTTCTGCCAAGTCACTTTTTTTCATTTTCAATACAATGAATAACATTACTACAAAAACTGTAAAAAAGGTGACTAAAGAAATGATAGGGTATATAGCTACACCATCAATACTTTCTAAATTATGTTTGATATATTTTAACATGACTATTTATTTTTCAGAAACTTCAAGTTTTTTAATATCTGTACCTAAACGCTGTAGATATGCAATAATAGCTACTACCTCTTTGTTTTCAATATGGCTTTCACCATAATTAGTAACAAAAAACGGATCCTGTCTTAATTCTTTTTCAATTTCTAAAGCCTGTTGTTTTAATAAATGTGGTGCATTTTTAATTTCAAACTCTGAATATGGAACACCTAATGTTACTAAGCCTTTCATTTTTGCTTCAATATTACTATAATCTAAATCATCAGTAATAAACCAAGTATATTTAGGCATAAAGTTACGACTTGTACCTAAAATTTTGTCTTCCATTGGTGAAGTATTCACCGGATCTAAGAAGTGTTTAAAATGCCAACTTGAATTGTATTTTTTACCAATACGATGTAAATCTGGTCCTGTTCTACGAGACCCCCAAAGGAATGGATGATCATATACAAATTCACCTGCTTTTGAATACTCTCCATAACGCTCTACTTCAGAACGTAATGGACGTA
>CAYRZY010000162.1:5070-7377 GCA_964428855.1 uncultured Flavobacteriaceae bacterium | reverse complement strand
TATGATTAAAGGCTCTAAAATTTTTCTACTGGTACATCTTTGAGCGGTTAATTCATTTACAGCAATCATAAAGGTAGAAACTGAAGTATTGAATGAAAAGTTTTCAATATCTTCTGCTACTTTTTTGATGGTTTTGTGGAGAGTTTTTAAAGAATCATTTGTAGGTTTTGTGTCTAAAACACCCCCCACGCCCCCCTCAATGGGGGAATTGTACAATTTCCATAATTTCTTTAAAAAACTATGCACACCTGTAATACCAGCAGTATTCCAAGGTTTGGCTTGTTCTAGTGGACCTAAAAACATTTCGTACAAACGCAAACTATCTGCTCCGTATTGCTCGCAAATGGCATCTGGATTGACAACGTTGTATTTAGACTTGGACATTTTTTCGACTTCGCGACCGACGATATATTTATCGTTATCTCTATCAATAATTTCTCCTTCCCCCCCTATAAAAATAGCATCTTTATACTCTGGTCTCCAATTTTTAAAAGCTTCAATATCTAGCTCATCAGAAGCATTAACAAAAGAAACATCTGCATGAATTTTATTGAAAAATATTCCTGCAATTTTTTCAGCTTCATCTTTTCCAATATTTGACCTAAGTAACTTTTTAGCAAGAGAAACTAATTTATTAATAGTTGCAAAGTTAGAATTTAAAGTGATTTTATCATAAATTGATTTAGGAGCAAAAATATTTGTGGCATACATAAAATCTTTATTTCTAATACTTGCAACAACTACATTATAAACAAACGCACTCCTCCCCAAAATCATCCCTTGATTAATTAACTTTTTTGCATATTCATCAACAGGTACAATGCCTTTGTCGAATAAGAATTTTTGCCAAAAACGAGAGTATAATAAATGCCCTGTGGCATGTTCACTTCCGCCAATATATAAATCGACTTCCTTCCAGTAGTTGACCGCCTTTTGAGAGAAAATTTCATCTTCATTATGGGCATCCATATAACGGTTAAAATAGAAAGAACTTCCTGCCCAACCTGGCATAGTGTTGAGTTCGAGAGGGTAGATTCCGTTATGAGATTCCTCGTCGTTCGTTCCTCCCTCTGTCGGAATGACAATATGATTATTACTTACAATTTCGTTTTTGTTGGTGTCCCAAGCCCAATGTGTAGCATTCCCTAAGGGTGGTTTTCCGTCTTCGGTGGGTAAATATTTTTCTACTTCTGGTAGGCGGATAGGCAAATACTTTTTGGCTATCATTTGTGGTAATCCGTCTTTATAATACACCGGAAAAGGCTCTCCCCAATACCGCTGACGGCTAAACACCGCATCACGCAATCTATAATTTATTTTGCCCTTGCCTTGTCCGAGTTTTTCCAACTCGTAAATAGCCAGTTTGGTGGCTTTTTTATAGTTTAATCCGTTTAAGAAATCACTATTGGCAATCACTGTATTTTCTTTATCAGCATACGCTTCTTCGCTAATATCTACATCTTTAAAGATATTGGGAATGTCAATATCAAAATGCTTGGCGAAATCATAATCACGTTGATCGCCACAAGGCACAGACATTACCGCACCTGTACCATACCCTGCGAGTACATAATCTCCTATCCAAATAGGAATGGGTTTTTTAGTAAAAGGATGCTCTGCATACGCACCTGTAAACACGCCAGAAATGGTTTTTACATCTGCCATTCTTTCGCGTTCGCTACGTTTTGTAGTGGCTGTTATATAAGCTTCAACAGCTTCTTTTTGTTCGGCTGTTGTAATTTGTGAAACGAGTTCGTGTTCTGGAGCTAGCGTCATGAATGATACTCCGAAAATGGTATCGGGTCGGGTGGTAAAAACAGAAATCCCTTTCTCTCCCTCTCCTTCGGAGGGGGCTGGGGAGAGGATTCGGAATTCTACTGACGCCCCTACAGATCTTCCAATCCAATTGGTTTGAGAATCCTTTAAAGGTTGAGGCCAGTCAATGGTGTTTAATCCGTCTAACAACCGTTGTGCATATGCGGTAATTCGCATAGACCATTGTTTCATTTTTTTGCGAATTACAGGATGCCCACCTCGTTCTGAAAGGCCATTTACAATTTCGTCGTTAGCAAGGACAGTTCCTAGTGCTGGACACCAATTTACTTCAGTTTCTGAAAGATAGGTTAAGCGATATTTTAACAAGATTTCTTGTTGTTCTTGTGTTGAAAAAGCATTCCATTGTTCTGCGGTGAATATTTCGATGTTATCATCCGCGGAAGCGTTAACAGTAATATTCCCTTCTTTTTTAAAAATAGTAACTAGCTCGCTAATATCTTCGGCTTTATCAGCGTCTTTATTATACCATGA
>CAYRZY010000162.1:0-4970 GCA_964428855.1 uncultured Flavobacteriaceae bacterium | reverse complement strand
TGCAAGCCTGCTCCGCTTGGATAAGGAAACATATCGAGTACATAATATTTAGGTTTTTCAGAAGTATTTGAAGCTTGAAATGTTTTATTTTCTGCCCAATATTTTTGCCATTTGGCTTCTATATCATTAAAATGGTAACTCATTCAGTCAAATTTTGGGTCGCAATTTACAGCTAATGAGGCAAAAAGAAAAGACTTTACTTTAATAAAAAGGGATGGAAGTATTAAACAGCGATTTCTGTTTATTTCAACGCAAGCATTGGGGTATTAAACTCTTTTGACTATAGCTTTGCGATTAAAAAACGGCGTGTAAAAGCTTAGCAGAATAGAGTATCCAAATCATAGAGGCAATGGCAGAAAAATTCATAGCATAACCAAACAGGTTCATTTGAGCTAAACTATATGGTTTGTCTTTAAAAAGGATAAAAACATCTACCAATAGCCATAAAGAAAAGACCGCTAAAAATCCTGCTAGGACATAATCTTCAAACCAGAATGTTAAAATATAGATCTCAATACAAAGGAAGGCGAGCATTAGAAACTTAGTGTTTTTTCTACCGATTAGTGTTGCTGTAGTTCTCTTTCCTGCTTTGATATCTGGTTCTATATCCATAATTTCACCTGCAATATGAGATTGAAAGGCAAAGAGTGATAAATACAAAATAGTTTGCCATGGCAACATCTGTAAATCGTTTAAAACAATGCTGAAAAATGCAGTAAAAACATAGCCTATTTGGATGGCAATTTCAAAAGGAGGTCTTTCCTTTATTCTGAAAGGTTTGAAATTATAGATAATGTTTATTGCGATCATAAATAGTAATAACAATAACATTTTGTACCCTGAAATAATTGTGAACACGATAATAAAAGGAAGAATAATGACTATTGTTTTTAAAGGAATAGATGCTAACTGTTTTTGAGTGGATTTGGCTCCAAACATAAAATTTCCTTTTCTGCTGTTTACCAAATCTGCTTTGTAGTCATTATAATCATTGAGCCCGTAAACTAAATAGTTTAATGGAAAGGTAACAAACACTAAGCCAAGCCAGAAAATAGGGTTTTCCCAAAAATGAGATGCTATACTAAATGGCACGAGATAAATCCAAATGGTAGGAAACCACAATCCAGGCCTAGAAATTTTTAAATCGTGCAATAGTTCTTGTTTTTAACAAAGCAAATTTAAGTTTAAACTACTGAATCACAAAGCAGAAAGTTTTATATATTTACTGCATAAATCATACTTATGAAAAAAATATTCTTTTTGTTAGTCATCATTATGACTTCATGTACTGCTCAAGAAAAAGCCGATTTAATTATTTTCAATGCCAATATCTATACGGTTGATGACAGTTTCGCTAAAGCAGAAGCATTTGCAGTGAAAGACGGAAAATTTGTTGCCGTTGGTACTTCTTTAGAAATTCAAAAGAATTTTGTTGCAGAACAAACGATAGATGCAGAAGGGAAAACCATTGTACCAGGGTTAATTGATGCACATTGTCATTTTTACGGATTAGGATTGCAACAGCAAAGAGTTGATGTTACAGGCACTCAAAGTTATGATGAAGTGTTGCAAAAAATTGCTAATTTTTATCAACTAAAAAAACCTAAATTTATTACAGGCCGAGGATGGGATCAAAACGATTGGACCATAAAAGAGTTTCCAACGAATGAAAAATTAAATCAGTTCTTTCCAAAAATACCAGTTGCTATAGCAAGAATTGACGGACATGCCCTTTTGGTAAATAGTACTGCCTTAGCATTGGCAGGTATTGATGAAAACACCAAAGTATCAGGAGGAGAAATTGTAAAAAAGGATGGTGTTATTACAGGAGTCTTAATTGATAATGCAATGGATTTGGTCTATAAAATAATTTCCAAATCAAGCCAAAAAGAATCCGTTCAAGCTTTAAAAGATGCAGAAAAAATTTGTTTTGATTTAGGTTTAACTACGGTTGACGATGCTGGTTTAGATAGAGAAATTATAGAGTTAGTGGATAGTTTGCAACAAGCAGGGGAATTAAAAATACGTATGTATGCGATGATTACTGCAGATGCAAAAAACTTAGCGTATTATCTCAAAAAAGGAATTAGTAAAACAGCTCGTTTAAATGTGCGTTCATTTAAATTTTATGGCGATGGAGCTTTAGGTTCTAGAGGTGCAGCATTGCGTAATGCTTATAGCGATAAAGCCAATCATTTTGGAGCATTAATATTTGATGTAAAAACCATACGAAATACCGCCAAACGTATTGCTGATTCTGAATTTCAAATGAATACTCATGCTATTGGAGATTCTGCCAATCATATCATGTTAGAAACCTATAAGCAAGTTTTAAAAGATAAAAAGGATAGACGTTGGCGAATTGAACATGCACAGATATTATCGCCAGAAGATTTTGATGCTTTTGAGCAGATTATTCCGTCTGTGCAGCCAACACATGCTACCTCTGATATGTATTGGGCTAAAGATAGAGTTGGAGCAGAAAGAATCAAAACTGGTTATGCCTATAAAAAGTTATTACAAAAATATGGTAAAGTGGCTTTAGGAACAGATTTTCCTATTGAAAAAGTAAATCCGATGTTGACTTTTTATGCTGCTGTTGCTAGAAAAGATTTAAATAATTTTCCTGATGGTGGTTTTCAATTTGAAAATGCATTATCACGTGAAGAAACCTTAAAAGGGATGACTATTTGGGCTGCCTATGCTAATTTTGAAGAAGCTGAAAAAGGTTCTATTGAAGTGGGTAAATTAGCCGACTTTATCCTTTTAGACCAAAATATTATGGAAGTTGATATTCAAAAAGTTCCAAAAACAAAAGTATTGAACACTTATGTTGGAGGTGAAAGGGTAAACTAAAAAAAATCCAACATCAAATAAATGAAATCGGATTTTTATCAGTCTCTTCTTCTCTTTTGAGAGATATTAATAACTATTATAAAAGTAAAAGACCATTACCTTTTATCTCTTAACAATAGCTTGCTCTTTCTTAAATTCAAGTGGAATATTTATTCTTGTATCATCCCAGCCTAAAGTCATTTGTAACTGTTCTTCATCATCACAAAAAGAAATTGAAAATGATTCAAGTTCTTCTGCCTTTTTAACAGGCACAGTAATCTTAGCTACATTAAATGTTGGATTGTACTGAAAAGAACCCCAAACGTCAGTTTGAGAATTTAAAATAACTTCCCATTTATTCTTACCAGGAATGGTTACCAATACATAAGTACCCGCTTTTATTTTGGTGTTACCAAATTGAACATCTTTGTAAAATTTAACTTCAGTAGCTTCATTTGCTCCTGTTCGCCATAATTTATCAAAAGGAACGATATTACCAAAAACCGCTGAATCATCTTTTTGAGGTCTTCCGTAAATAACTTTCACCAAAGGCGGGGTTATTTTACTTTGCCTATAATAAGATATGTCATGCGGACTATCATCAACAGCTACAAAGCCTTGAGCATTGGTTTCAGTGGTTAAAAAAAAGAATAATAGGAGGGGGATACTAATAGAATAGTAAAGTTTTATCATCAAATAGTTTAGTTTTTAGAAGATATATAACGTTTGTATATTATATTTAGTATTTAAAACTCTAAATATTTTATTCATTATCATTTAATACAGTTTCAATATTTCGTTATTTATACCTATTTAATGTTAAATTGTAATCATATTACGTATTTTTGTTTTCATATTGAAATAAAAAACCAACATTTGCATTCTAAATTAGAAATATAAAATATTATGTGCGGAATTGTATGTGCTTTTGATTTAAAAGAAAATGCAGAGGTATTAAGACCTCAATTGTTAGAAATGTCTAAAAAAATTCGTCATCGTGGTCCAGATTGGAGTGGTATTTATTGTGATGACAAAGCTATATTAACTCATGAACGCTTGGCTATTGTTGACCCTGCTTCTGGTAAACAACCTTTACTAAGTGAAGATAAAAATCTAATTTTAGCTGCCAATGGAGAAATTTACAATCACAGGGAGTTACGTAAACAATTTGAAGGCTCTTACAATTTTCAAACAGAATCTGACTGTGAAGTTATTTTAGCATTGTACCAAAAGAAAGGTGTCGATTTTATTGATGAAATGAATGGAATTTTTGGTTTTACTATTTATGATGTTGAAAAAGATGAATATTTTATTGCTAGAGATCACATGGGTATTATACCACTATACATAGGATGGGATCAAAACGGAACCTTTTATGTTGCCTCTGAATTAAAAGCTTTAGAAGGTGTTTGCACAAAGATAGAATTATTCCCTCCAGGGCATTATATGTCAAGTAAAGATGGGAAATTTGTACAATGGTACCATAGAGATTGGACAGAATACGATGCGGTAAAAGATAATGAAACCAGTATTCAAGAAATTAAAGAAGCATTAGAAGCTGCTGTTCACAGACAATTAATGTCTGATGTGCCCTATGGCGTATTACTTTCGGGAGGATTAGATTCTTCCGTTACCTCAGCAATCGCAAAAAAATATGCTGAAAAACGTATAGAATCTGACGATACTAAAGATGCTTGGTGGCCACAATTACATTCCTTTTCTGTAGGATTAGAGGGTTCGCCTGATTTGGCTGCTGCAAGAGTAGTTGCTGATTATATAGATACAATTCACCATGAAATAAAATTTACCATTCAAGAGGGCTTAGATGCCATTCGTGATGTGATTTATAACTTAGAAACCTATGATATTACTACTATTAGAGCTTCAACGCCTATGTATTTAATGGCAAGAGTTATCAAGTCAATGGGTATAAAAATGGTCTTGTCTGGTGAAGGAGCAGATGAACTTTTTGGTGGATATTTATACTTCCACAAAGCACCAAATGCCAAAGAATTTCATGAAGAAACGGTTCGTAAATTGAGTAAATTACATATGTATGATTGCTTGCGTGCAAATAAAAGTTTAGCGGCTTGGGGTATTGAAGGTCGTGTACCCTTTTTAGATAAAGAATTTAT
>CAYRZY010000161.1:5256-7384 GCA_964428855.1 uncultured Flavobacteriaceae bacterium | reverse complement strand
CTTTTGTTAGTTTGTATCGCTTTAATAATTTTTCTTGCCCTATTTACCAAACCGACACTACCAGTTGGAATAGCTCTTTCAAGAATCAACACCAGTTCAGGGTGAATCCAATCGTGTTTCGTGCCTAATAAATACAAAGAATGCATGGTGTATGCTTGTATTGCAGTGGGTTGACTGCTAATCATCCAATCAAAGCTTGTTTCAATAATTTTTTCTTGATGTTGCTGCTTGATGCTGGCTATATAGATCTTATTGTTATTTGTAAAATTGGCAATCATTAATAATTCGCAAATTTTTGCACAAGCTCTAATACTTGCTTCTTGTTTTAAAAGTTGTAGCATTTCACAAAACTCATCTAAATTCGGAATGATAATAGCTAAATTTTCTTTGCAAGCGAGTTCTAAAATTCGAGTAGAAAAGGTAGAATTTTTATCCTCTACTTGTTCTATGTTTTTTAATAGAATAGGAATATAAGAAGGGTTTTTTAAACAAGTAGCTATCAATAAATTTCTAAGTTCTAATTTATGTGTGCCTTTGTTAAGCGTTTCAATAAAGAGCTCCTTATCCATGTAAATAATTGTCAATTAAAATTTGCACACCAATAGTTGCTTTTTCTGGAATGATGGTCAAATTATTAAAATCATGTTGGTTTATAGATGGCTTCGGATCAATAAAGAATAGGGGAGTACCAACTTTTGCATAATTCACCAAACTAGCTGCAGGATAGACCTGCATCGATGTCCCGATAATAATTAAGATATCTGCTGTACTTGTTATTTCTACTGCTTTTTCTAGTAGTGGCACATCTTCGCCAAACCAAACAATATGAGGTCGTAATTGTGCACCTTTTTTACAGGTGTCGCCAAGAAATATATCCTCAGTACGTTTATAAACTAAATTAGCATCTAATGTGCTTCTTACTTTTAATAATTCGCCATGTAAATGAATAATTTCAGAACTACCTGCACGTTCATGTAAATCGTCTACATTTTGAGTGATAATGGTGATGTTGTAGTTACTTTCTAAGTTTGCCAAAGCAATATGTGCTGTATTTGGCTGTACTTCTAATAATTGTTTTCTACGTTGATTGTAAAAGTCTAATACCAATTCAGGGTTGTTTGCAAATCCTTCTGGTGAGGCTACTTCCATAACATCATGCCCTTCCCAGAGTCCGCCAGCATCTCTAAAAGTATTGATGCCACTTTCGGCACTCATACCTGCTCCAGTTAATACAACAATTTTTTGCATGTATTTATTTTATTAAGATATTTATATTTTGCTAATTCCCTCTATGAAGGTTTTAAAATTTACACTAAATTAGTTGATATTTTTAAAACTAAAAAATGATAAATAATAATAAGGAGTTACAGACCTATTTAGAGTCCTTTTTAACAGACAATAGAAAAGCAATTTTCGAAAAAGTATTGGCACAAAGAACCAGACATTTAACGGTAGTTTTAGAAGATATTTATCAAAAGCATAATACTAGTGCGGTGGTTAGAAATTGTGATATTTTCGGAATACAAGACTTGCATATTATAGAAAATAAATACAATAGTTATGTGTCAAATCAGGTAGCAAAAGGAGCTCAAAAATGGATTGACTTTCACGAATACAATCAAGAAGAGTATAATACCAAAGATTGCATCAATAATTTGCGTGCTAAAGGCTATCAAATTATTGCAACAACACCACATAATGATTCTTGTATATTACAAGATTTTGACATTACAAAAAAATCAGCTTTAGTCTTTGGTGTTGAGAAAGAAGGGGTTTCTGATTATATACTAGATGAGGCAGATGGTTATTTAAAAATACCCATGGTAGGTTTTACAGAAAGCTTAAATATCTCAGTTGCTGTGGCTATCATTTTACAAGATTTAACAACAAGATTAAGAAAGTCAACTGTGAATTGGCAATTATCCGATACCGAGAAAAATGAAAAACGACTAGATTGGGCTAAAAAAACAATTAATAATGTAGATGAGATTATTGAGAGATATTTAAGTGTTCAGTAGGCAGTGTTCAGGTGATATTTTATATATAGTAAATCAGAGAATATTGCTAAATCAACTTTTTTGATGGTATTTTCAATCTTATATCTCCTTTGGAGAGGTCAAAAATTTGG
>CAYRZY010000161.1:0-5156 GCA_964428855.1 uncultured Flavobacteriaceae bacterium | reverse complement strand
AAAAATTTGGGGTGAGGTTTAAAACCCTTGAGAGATATTATGCAGCCCTTGTGCATCAATAATTTTTATTTTTTTACCGCTTAATTCTATCAATCTTTTTCTCTTAAATTCTGACAGTAAACGAATTGCAGACTCAGTTGCGGTACCGATAACACTTGAAAGTTCTTCTCTAGTCAATAAAATATCTAAATATCCTTCAGTATCAATACCAAAAGTATCATTCAGAAAAACAAGCGTATCAGCCAATCTTTCTTTTACATGTTTTTGAGCCATATTAGTAATAATCATATTGGCATCACGTAAATCATTGCAAACTGTTTTGGTCATTTCCATAGAAAACTTAGGGTTAGTTTTCATTGCTTCAAAAACAGTACTTTTTGGGATGTAACAGGTTTTTAAATCTTTAAGAGCGGTAGCGGTTAATGTAACAGGTTCTTCACTTAAAACTGAGCGATAGCCAAGCATGTCACCTTTTTTAATAAATTTCACAATCTGCTCTTTGCCATTTTCACTAAGTCTAGACATTTTACAAATCCCTTCTTTAATACAGTAAACACCATTTAAAATATTACCTTCTGAAAATAAAACATCTCCTTTCTTAAAATCAATAGTATCTTTGTGGTCAGAAAATTTATTAATTTCCTCTTTAGATAATGATTTTATACTATTCAATTCGCGTAATATACAGAGTTCACAATTACTCATGTTGCAGGATTATTTTAGTATTCCAAAGATACAAAATTTATGATAATTATCATAAAAATTTAATTTATTAATAGCGTTTTTTGAGAAATAAAATATGTTAAAAGAAACCTGTTATCATTGTGGTTTAGATTGTCCTGATAAACAATATCAGATAGCTGAAAAGTGCTTTTGTTGCAATGGCTGTAAAACAGTCTATGAAATCCTAAATCAGAATGAATTAGGTTGTTATTATGATTTTGAACAGAATCCAGGTACCATTCCAACAGAAATAAAAGGAAAGTATAATTACTTAGATACGAAAGAGATTGCAGAAAAACTCCTTGAATTTAATGATGATGAGACTTCAGTAGTATCCTTTTACACGCCAAATATGCATTGTAGTTCCTGTATTTGGGTGTTAGAGAATTTGTCAAAACTACATAATGGTATTGTGGCGTCATCAGTTAATTTTCCACAAAAAAAAATCAGGATAACCTTTAAGAATGAAAAGATAACACTAAAAAGTGTTGTCGAATTGATTAGCTCAATAGGTTACGAACCTTATATTAGTCTAGAAGATGCTGATAGCGGTAAACACAAATCAAATAAAACTTTAATTTATCAAATTGCCATTGCTGGATTTGCTTTTGGAAATGTGATGTTGCTTTCATTTCCTGAATATTTTCAAGATGATGGGTTTTGGCTAGATAAGTACAAACATTTATTTCGTTTTTTAATGTTTGCATTTTCAGTTCCTGTAGTGGTGTATTCTGCTAAAGATTATTTTATTTCTGCTTATAAAGGAATCAAGCATAAGATGCTAAATATTGATGTGCCTATTGTGCTGGGAATATCAGTCCTGTTTATCCGTAGTACTATTGAAATTGCTTTTGATTTAGGACAAGGTTTTTTTGACAGTCTAACTGGTTTGGTTTTCTTTTTATTATTAGGTCGAATTTTCCAGCAACGCACCTATAGCTATTTATCGTTTGAACGTGATTATAAATCATATTTCCCAATTGCAGTAACTAAAATTGATAGAGATGGTAGAGAAAAGAGTGTAGAAGTGTTCAAAATTAAAGAAGGTGATCGCTTATTGATACGAAATGAAGAATTGATCCCTGTTGATGGAATTTTAATAAATGGAAACGCCAATATAGATTACAGTTTTGTTACTGGTGAATCCGTGCCTGTATCAAAAAAATCTGGAGATAAATTATTTGCAGGAGGTAAACAACTCTCAGGAGCCATTGAAATGGATGTGATGCAGTCTGTACAGCAAAGTTATTTAACGCAATTATGGTCTAATGATGCTTTTAGTAAAGATACAAATTCAGGAATAAAAAACTTGGTTGACATCTTAAGTAAATACTTTACATACATTATATTAGCGATTGCTTTATTGGCTGGAGTATATTGGTTTTTTACGGAAAAGTCATTGGTTTTTCATGTAGTTTCTTCGGTTTTAATTATTGCCTGCCCTTGTGCTCTAGCACTATCGTCTCCATTTGCATTGGGGAATATGTTACGAATATTTGGCAAAAGAAAATTCTATTTAAAAAATGCTGAAGGGATAGAACAAGCAGCAAAAATTGATACTATTATTTTTGATAAAACAGGAACAATTACAACCAATAAGGATACAAATATTATTTTTGAAGGAGAGAAATTGTCTGTAGATGAGGAGCAAGGTATTCGTAATTTAATTCGTTCGTCAAACCACCCGCTAAATAGAATGCTGTATGCGTTTTTGCCGAATTCAGAAGAGTTGACCGTAACCAATTTTAAAGAAGTTTTAGGTAAAGGAATTCAAGGAGAGATAGATGAAATTAGTTATATTTTAGGCTCTGCTAGTTTTCTAAAAGCTACAGCAACCTCCAAAAATGAAACCACCATATATATTTCTATTGCTGGAGAGGTTAAAGGGAAGTATATATTTAAAAATTCGTATCGAAAAGGATTAGATACTGTTTTTAAAACACTGTCTAAAATGTATAATTTAATTATTCTATCAGGAGATAACGAAGGAGAGAAAGAATATCTACAAAAAGTATTACCTAAAGGAACCGAATTTGCATTCAATCAAAAACCTGAAGATAAATTAGAGTTTATCAAACAAAAACAAGTAGAAGGAAAGCAGGTATTGATGATTGGCGATGGGTTGAACGATGCAGGAGCTTTAGCACAAAGTAATTTCGGAATTGCAATTTCAGAGAACACCAATGTTTTTTCACCTGCCTGTGATGCCATTTTTGATGCAAGTCAATTTAAAGAGTTACCACTGTTTTTAAAATTAACCAAACAAACGATTACTATAATTAAGGCAAGTTTTGTCTTGTCATTTCTATATAATATTATAGGAATGTATTTTGCAGTTACAGGGCAGTTGTCACCCATAATTGCAGCAATTCTAATGCCATTAAGTTCTATTTCGGTTGTTGTATTTGTTACTGTTCTAACAAATTATATGAGTAGGAAGCTATATTAGTTTTTATGAGTTTGTAAAAAAAAGATAAGAATATCCTTATACTTGTTAATAAAGTTAACGAAATGTTAAAAATAAATTTTAAATATGACAAAAATCATGTTTTTTCTTTCACCAATTTTAGTACATTTGCGATTGGTAAACCATCAAGATGATAGTGATATACTTAATGATAGGCGTAAGTATTGTAATTGCAGTACTCTTTTTAATCCTTTTTTTAAGGTCTGTTAAATCGGGTCAGTATGAAGATATGTACACGCCATCAGTAAGAATGTTGTTTGATGATGAATTAATAGAAGACAATAAAGAAAATTAACTAAAATCAATCTAATTATTAATTATGGAGAAAGAACAATTTTATTATGATAATAAAATAGTTAAACTATTTTTCTGGGCAACAGTTCTTTGGGGAGTTGTTGGTATGCTAGTAGGGCTTATGGTTGCCTTTTTATTTTTATTTCCTAATTATATGGAAGGGATTTCATGGTTAAGTTTTGGTCGTTTAAGGCCTTTGCATACCAATGCGGTCATCTTTGCCTTTGTGGGAAATGGTTTCTTTGTAGGGATGTATTATTCTATGCAAAGACTATTAAAAGCAAGAATGTTCAGTGATGTTTTAAGTAGAATTCATTTCTGGGGTTGGCAATTGATTATTGTTGCTGCTGCAATTACCTTGCCTTTAGGTTTAACATCTTCAAAAGAATATGCTGAATTAGAATGGCCAATTGATATTGCTATTACACTTATCTGGGTAGTAATGGGTATTAATATGATTGGTACCATGATAAAAAGAAGACAACGTCATATTTATGTAGCCATTTGGTTTTATATAGCAACATTTGTAACGATTGCTGTTTTACATATATTTAATAACTTAGAGCTGCCAGTTTCAGCATTTAAAAGTTACTCTATTTATGCAGGTGTACAAGATGCCTTGATGCAATGGTGGTACGGGCATAATGCAGTGGCATTTTTCTTGACAACACCTATGCTAGGGTTGATGTACTATTTTGTGCCTAAAGCGGCAAATAGACCCGTGTATTCTTATAGGTTATCTATTATTCACTTTTGGTCATTAATATTTATTTATATCTGGGCAGGCCCTCACCATTTATTGTATACTGCTTTGCCAGATTGGGCACAAAACTTAGGTACGGTGTTTTCAATTATGTTAATCTTCCCTTCTTGGGGTGGTATGATAAACGGTTTACTAACCTTGCGTGGAGCTTGGGATAAAGTTCGTGAATCTGCTATTTTAAAATTCTTTGTAGTGGCTATTACGGCTTATGGTATGGCAACTTTCGAAGGACCAATGTTAGCCTTTAAAAATGTAAATGCAATTGCACATTATACAGATTGGATTGTGGCACACGTGCACGTTGGTGCTTTAGGATGGAATGGCTTTATCATTGCTGGGATGTTATATTGGTTGGCAGAAAAATTATTTAAGACCGATTTATATTCTCAAAAATTAGCCAATACACATTTTTGGATTGGTACAGTAGGTATTTTATTTTATACCATACCATTATATATAGCAGGTTTTCAACAGGCGTTAATGTGGAAAGATTTTAATCCAGATGGTACCTTAGTTTACGGTAACTTTTTAGAAACTGTAACTGCAATTCTTCCAATGTATTGGATGCGAGCCTTAGGAGGTACTTTATACTTTACAGGTTTCTGTATCTTAGCATATAACTTGGTTATGACAGCTAGAAAAGGTTCGGTGGTAGAAGACGAATTAGCAGAAGCATTACCATTAAAGGAAATTGGTTCTGGAAGAATTGCAGGAGAGCATTGGCATGCTTGGTTAGAGAGACGTACAGTCTTATTTACAATACTAACAACAGTAGCAATTGCTATTGGAGGTTTGGTAGAATTTATTCCATTAGCCTTGATAAAATCTAATGTACCCACTATAGCTACAGTGAAGCCATATACGCCATTAGAGTTAGAAGGACGTGATTTATATATACGTGAAGGTTGT
>CAYRZY010000160.1:0-7399 GCA_964428855.1 uncultured Flavobacteriaceae bacterium | reverse complement strand
GAGGCATAATATGCATACCTTACTTTTACATTTTCTGATATATTCCCTCTAATTTTTGATGCAGACTGAATGGCTTTTTGATAATGTACACCTTCCATTTCTAAGCCAATTGCTTTCCAAGTAGAATTGTAAAAAAATTCTAATAAAGCTTTATTTTGTAAAGAAGTACCGAGTACTGTGACCATTGTACCTTCATAAACATCCATACCAAAGCCTTCTAAATCTTCTTTTTTCAATTCGTTTGTAAACGGATAATTATCTGCGGTACCTTCAAAAATATGTGCTGAAGGAATCATAATATCACCTTTGCCTCCTTCTAAAATACCAGCTTTACCCATAATTGAAACAGATTCAACATTTAAATGATGTGTGTTGTTATCCTCACAAACATAGGGTTTTAACAATTCATCCAATGTTTCAAAAGCTTGTTCGCCAAAGGCATAATCCATTACAATAATGACAGGTTTATTTGCTGCTGTTTTTTCTTTTAACGTATAATTTGACTTGTTAAAATCTATCTTAGCTGTATCAATAATTTGCACATTAATATTCGTTCTAGAGGCATCTTTAACATAGGTAAGACCCATTTTAGAAGCATGTTGCTTTACTTTTTTACGTAAAGGAGTATTATCTTCTTTGCTTAATAATTCAAATAAATCTATCCCTTTATATTGATTTGCTTCTTTTGTTAAAAAGATAGGAGCATAAATAGAATTCATCACACTATGCATATTCGCACTGATAATATGAATAGGTCTTTTTAATAATTTTTTATTATCTAACACCTTTTTTATCGTGGTTGCCCATTTATCACCATAAATATGATGACCTACACGCTCACGTAATGATGAACTAAACACGATAGTCCTTTTTTTATTTAAAAGTGTTTCATTTAGAGCCAATTTAGCCATCCAATAAATACAATGAAAAAATTTATTCGGATTCTTTTTTTGAGAGAAACTCTCTGCCGTCTTTTTTACTTCTTTAAAAGTTCTCCCTAAAATATTTGCTAAATGTGTTAAAACAACATCTCTTTCATTACTAGAAAGTTTTTTATTATGGAGTACGATATTCTCTAAATGATCCCATTCTCGAATGGTTGTTCCGTCTTCATCAACAAGAATATTATTTTTAATTTTATGAGATTCAATAAATAAGAAAGTCAAATGTGTCAGTACATCATAAATATCAGAACGACCTCTGGTAATTTCAATATTCATTTGATCTTTATCAATTCTATAGCAATTTCTACGTCTTTTGTCTGGGATAATAGGTTTAAAATGTGATTCACTATAACCTTCATCTGATGTAAGATTGATAAACTGACATTCTTCAATTCCTTTAGGAAGTCTTTCAATAATATAGAGTAGACCGTCTAGTTCTATACTCTCTTCGGCAATTGAGCCGTAGATTTCAGGTCTTAAAAGGAGTAAAGATTCTCTTAGTGTTTCTCCAGAAATACCCATAGGTTTATAAAAACCTCTATTGAATAAATGCCGCATGGCAGTATACATGCGTTCAATAGCATTTGAAGATTCTTGAGATTTGGTTGGTTTTAAATTGCTCATTAAAAAAATTTGAACAAAGATACCAAAATACTCAGTAACATACTTAACTAAAAAGCTATTTGAGTTAAGTATAGCTTACTTTAAAATATTTTGATATTTGGTTTCGTCCTTTAAGATAGTCAAAGCTTCAATAATTGATTTATCTTGATTTACTTTATGGATGTATTCTCCTTTTTTATAGTAATAGCGTCTAACAATTTCATTGGTTAAAGCTTCTTTAATTTCAGATTCGTTTTGAGATAATTCTTTAATTTTTTCAGCATTAATTTTAGATGTCAAATTTTGATATTCAACGTTAATTTTAGAATCATAACCTTCTTTAAGAGCTGTTTTTAAGACATTTTCTAATTCAAAGTCCGTTTCAGTTTTAAAAGCATTTTTATTTACATTTAAATACGTTGTGAATTTTTGATAATCAGTATCTGTAAGTTTAAAATTTTCAGGAGAAGCTATCGTTTCATTTTGTGTAACAAATCCGGTAACATAATTGAAAATTGCATCAGATTTCAATAAAGCATCGGTTGCAATAGTTCTTTCAGATTGCGTCAGTTTTATATCTGGTTCAATACCACCACCATCGTAAACTTTCCTTCCGTTTTTGGTTTTAAAAATATTTCTTTTATGATCAGAAAACTTAGGCACTTCTCCATTATCATCTGTATGTGTGTAATCTAATTCTTGAATACATCTTCCGCTAGGTGTATAATATTTGGCAATGGTTAATTTTAGTTGTGTACCGTAAGTTAATTTTCTATATCGTTGTACCAATCCTTTACCAAAAGATCGTTCTCCAACAATTACAGCTCTATCTAAATCTTGTAATGAACCTGCAACGATTTCAGAAGCTGAGGCTGAATTTTGGTTAATCAAAACAACTATCGGAATATCTAAATCTATCGGTTCTCTCTTTGTTTTATAGGTATCACTCCATTTTTTAACTTTTGCTTTTGTAGTTACTACAATTTCTTCTTTTGGGATAAAAAAGTTAGTAATTTCAACAGCTTCATTAAGTAAACCTCCGGGATTCCCCCTAACATCTAAAACTAATTTTTTCATACCTTGAGCTTTCAAATCATCGAAAGCCTCTTTTACTTTTGCTGAAGATTGCGTCGTAAATTTTATAAAAGAAATATAACCTACTTCTTCATCTAGCATTCTATAATAGGGTACAGGATTTACTTCAACAGATGTTCTTAATAGTTCAGCAGTAATTATTTCATCTTGTCTTTTTAATGTTAACGTTATTTTAGAATCAGGAGTGCCTTTTAGCATAGAAACAACACCTTTTAAAGACGATTTATCAACTTTTAAGTCATTAATCTTCACAATCTCATCACCAGCAATAACTCCTGCTTTATCAGCGGATAGATTTTCGTAAGGTTCAATAATGATTAATTTACCATCAATTATTTTAGTACTAGCACCAATACCACCGTGACCACTAGCGGCATTAATTCTCGCATTTTCGACACCTTGCTCGTCATAATACCTAGTATAAGGATCTAACTGCTCTAACATATTGTCAATAGCAGTTTCGGTCAATTCTGCTGGATTGGTCTCATCGATATAATACATATTCAACTCTTTGAATAATGTAGTATAGATTTCAATCTGTTTGGCAACTTCAAAAAAGTCAGATTTATAACCTACAGATACTGTTAAAACAGTTATCAATAAGGCGAAAACAGTTAGTTGTTTTATCTTCTTCATTTGGCTAATTCTTTGTTCTGTCTATCAACATTTTTAATAGAAAAATCATTTTTTCTTCTATTTCAACGTATTTATGTTCGTTTTCGTCTATGAAAGTGAACATAATAATGTGTTTTTCTTTAATAGTATCAATTAATAAGTGCTTATTTTTACGATAAGCCTCTCTCATTAACCGTTTTACCCTATTTCTGTCAACAGCTTTTTTAAATTTACGTTTGGGAGCTGAGAAGCCTGTTTGTATAGTGTTTTCTGAGGAATGGTCAATCTTTAAGAACTTTATTCGTAAAGGAAACTTGGTAAAATAGTCTCCTTTTTCAAACAATTCTTCTATTAATTTCTTGCTTTTCAGCTTTTCTTCTTTTTTAAATGTAAATCGCATCAAAACAAAAATAGTCAATTTTAATCGTAACATTTTTTATACTTTTGATTTTCTCAAAAATTAACTTTTTTAAATTTAAATAATGCAACTCCTCCGCTATATAAAAAAACATACAAACCTCCCTGAAAAGGGAATTCAAAACACCGTTGAATTACTCAATGAAGATTGTACCATTCCGTTTATTTCTCGGTATCGTAAAGAGCGTACTGGTAATTTAGATGAGGTTCAGGTTGGTGATATTGTAAAATTTAAGGAGCAGTTTGAAACCTTAGAAAAACGAAAGAAAACTATCCTTAAAGCCTTAGAAGAGCAAGGTGTTTTAACTGATGAACTCAAGCTCAAGGTTCAGAAAGCCTCAAATTTAATTTCATTAGAAGATCTTTATCTTCCTTATAAGAAAAAACGAAAAACAAAAGCTGAAACTGCTCGTAATAACGGATTAGAATCTTTGGCGAAAATAATCATGTCACAAAATGCTAACGACGTTGATTCGATTGCAACTAAATATATAAATGATAAGGTAACTACAAGTGAAGATGCTTTAGAAGGAGCAAGGCATATTATTGCAGAGTGGATCAATGAACGTTCTGATATCAGAAATAATATTCGTTATCAGTTAGAACGTTCAGCGACCATCAATACGAAAGTTATAAAGACTAAAATTAAGGATGAAAAAGCTCAAAAATTTAGAGATTATTTTGAATGGTCTGAAGCTCTAAGTAGATGTCCTTCTCATCGATTATTAGCTATTTTAAGAGCTGAAAAAGAAGGGTTTATCAGGGTTAAAATTGAAATTGACAATGAAAGAGCCTTGACTAAAATTGAGGATAGAATTATTCGTTCTGAAAATGATTGTGCCACACAAATTCAGTTGGCAATTGAAGATTCGTACAAGCGGTTGTTGTTTCCTGCCTTGTCTAATGAAATTTTAAATACGGTTAAAGAAAAAGCTGATGATAATGCCATTCAGGTTTTTGCTAAGAATTTAATGCAATTATTATTGGGTGCTCCTTTGGGAGAAAAAAATATTTTAGCAATTGATCCTGGTTATAAAAGTGGGTGTAAAGTGGTGTGTTTGAATTCTCAAGGAGGTTTGGTACATAATGAAACTATCTATCCTCATGCTCCACAAAACAATACTATCGAGGCCATAAAAAAAATCAGTTCATTGGTTGATGCTTATAAAATTGAAGCAATTGCCATTGGAAACGGAACGGCATCCCGTGAAACGGAGCAATTAATACGTAAAATTAGATTCAATAAAGACCTTCAAGTTTTTGTGGTAAGCGAAGCAGGAGCGTCTATTTATTCAGCGTCAAAAATTGCTCGTGACGAATTTCCTAATTATGATGTTACGGTCAGAGGTGCTGTTTCTATCGGAAGAAGATTGGCAGATCCTTTAGCAGAGTTGGTGAAAATTGATGCAAAGTCAATTGGAGTAGGGCAATATCAGCACGATGTTGACCAAACAAAATTAAAACAAAGTTTAGATATTGTTGTAGAAAGGTGTGTGAACAAAATAGGTGTAAATATCAATACTGCTAGTGAATCTTTGTTGAGTTATGTTTCGGGTATTGGGCCGAAATTGGCGGAAAATATTGTTGCTTATCGCGATAAAAACGGTGCTTTTACGACCAGAAAACAGATTAAAAAAGTAGCAAGATTAGGTGATAAAGCTTTTGAACAAGGAGCTGGTTTTTTACGGATTAAAAACGCAAAGAATCCTTTAGATGATTCTGCTGTTCATCCTGAAAGTTATGCTATAATTGACAGAATGGCTAAAGATGAACAAAAAAATATTGAAGATTTAATTGGGAATACTGCAACGCTTAAAAAAATTAATTTAGAAAAATACATTTCTCCAAAAGTAGGGTTGCCAACCTTAACCGATATTATTTCTGAGTTAGAAAAACCAGGATTAGACCCAAGAGAGACAGCCAAAGTATTTACTTTTAATCAAAATATTAGAACCATTAATGATGTAAAAGAAGGGCTGTTATTACCAGGCATCATCAATAATATTACCAATTTCGGTTGTTTTGTTGATATTGGTATCAAAGAAAGTGGCTTGATTCATATTTCTAACTTATCAGATACTTTTGTAAAAGATGTGAGTGAACATGTGAATTTACATCAACAAATTATTGTAAAAGTTTTAGAAGTTGATATTGCTCGAAAACGGATTCAATTGAAGTTATATAAATAACATTTGGTGTATGATTTCGTTGCGTGTTTCAGCAACTAAGTTAGTGAAATTGCTCGGAACTGGCTGAAAACCCGCAGGATTTCCTATACACAGACCAAACTAGCAATGAATTATGCACTTCTTTGTTGCCCATAGTTTTTATTTAACCATCCAACTTACTAAATCTTTTTCGTTTACAATTGACCAAGAATGTGGATGTCTTTGTCCGTTTGCTCTATAACCTCGATTTTCGGTAATTATTAGTTCCACGTTTTCATTTCCAAATTCCTTTTTCATTTTTTTAGATAATTTTTCAATATAGAACGCATTTAAATCTTCATATTCTCTTTTTGATTTTTTTCTCCACCATTTTAAATCGGGTTCTGAGTAAAATCGTATTTTCATTTTTTTTAATCCTTTAAGATTATCAATATTTTGAGTTATAAATGTATATGGAGAATTAAGTTCATAATTTGCTATCCCGTCTGAAGGTTTTCCAAATTTTGTGTTAAGTAAATTTAGAACCCAAGTTGCTTCTTGTACTGCTGGTTTTGAAAAATTCAGCATAATATTCTTTTCTGCGTTTTTGTAAAGGCCTAAAATGTCAATTGGTGAATCAACTACAAAAACACCTTTTGGTTGAATTTGACTTTTGGTTTTATTGAGATAATCACAGATTAATAAACTTATATTTCCACCGCTCGAAAATCCACCAACGAATATGTTTTTTTTAGGTAGATCTTGTTCGTGAATTACGTTTATTAATTGTTTGGCTAGTTCTTTTTTTTCTTTTGGTTTGAGATAGAAGAGCTTGTTTAAGTTCATTGCTAAAACTGAGAAACCATTTTTTATGCTAATTTCTGCAATTTTAAATTCAGATAATGTGTTTTCGGCATCACAAGGGAAACAAGGAAATAAAATCAATAATCCTTTTTGATTTTCGGCTTTAATTAACTCATACTCCGAAGTTTTTATTATTTCATATACAGGTTTCTCAATCAAATTTTTTTTATCGATTTGTCCTTTACAAGAAATTGCAATTAAAACTATGATTATGATGTGTTTCTTCATTTCTTAAATTATGGGCAACAAAATAGTATAATTACTTAAAAGCATTCAGGCCTGTAACATCCATACCAGTAATTAATAAGTGAATATCGTGAGTGCCTTCATAAGTAATTACAGATTCTAAATTCATCATGTGTCGCATGATAGAATATTCACCTGTAATACCCATACCACCTAACATTTGTCTGGCTTCTCTGGCTATTTTTATTGCCATATCTACATTATTGCGTTTTGCCATAGATATTTGTGCGGTAGTGGCTTTGCCTTCATTTTTTAATACCCCTAAACGCCAAGCTAATAATTGAGCTTTGGTGATTTCAGTAATCATTTCAGCCAATTTTTTTTGTTGTAGTTGAAATCCGCCAATTGGTTTTCCGAATTGTATTCTTTCTTTTGAGTAACGCAAAGCAGTATCGTAGCAGTCCATTGCAGCACCAATTGCACCCCAGGCAATACCATAACGAGCAGAATCTAAGCATCCTAACGGAG
>CAYRZY010000159.1:0-7436 GCA_964428855.1 uncultured Flavobacteriaceae bacterium | reverse complement strand
AATGCTCACTTTTTTGTTTGGCGGAATGGTCAAGCCACCTGTTCCTTTGATAAAATTATCTGTTGCATGAATGCCTTCACTTCGTGCAATTTTTCCAAAACGTTGTTTTGTTTCTTCCATAAATGGGATAATACGTGGCACTAAATACCAAGTACTGCCATATAAAAATCCTCTTCCTACGGCAAACTCGACAGTTCCTAATTTTGGATTTAGCCATTTTGAATCGTCAAATTTTACTTGCTTCCAACCCCAAGCATGTTTTTTAGAAAGTAATTTTTCTCCTGGACCTGCAGCATAATATCCTCGTAAAGAATCACTCACAAAAGGAATACTTTTAAAGGCTTTATCATTAATCACTTTCCATTTTGAAGATTTTCCTGTATTCAAATCTACAGGGTTATTTTTATCACCTTGTAAGATAAATGCCGTTTGAAAAGTCATGGTTGAAGCTTTTCTATATTCGCCAAAATTCACCACTTCAACAGCTAATACATTATCACCAACTTGTAACTGATTGGCAATATTTAAAGTCTCATAACGATAATTATCAATATCTCCCCTTGACGGACCAGACACGCGATATTCGCCATTGATATATAAGCGGTATCTATTATCTGCCGAAATATAAATGATGAATTTTTCAGGCACTGAGTCCAATGAAAAAGTTCGTCTAAACAAAAATTTTCTCGAATCTAACGTTGATTCTGATGGATGTGTTATCCATTGTGAAGTCCATGCGTGTTTTAGCTTGGTAAACTCTTTTCCTTGATGGTTTATTTTTACGGTAGATTCTTGTGCTTTTATATTAATTGATATCAATATAAATAGTATAAAAGTGCTAATTTTTACTAGAGTTGATTTTTGGTTATTCATGATTACTTTTATTATTGTTAAGACCTCACAGGTCTTTGAGACCTATGAGGTCTCTTTAAATTGTATTTCTTACGCTTTTATTCTAATCTTTTTGGTTTTGTATTTGTCACTTTAAAATCATCAAAATAGATATAGGAATCGTTTTTTGGTGCCCAATCCTTTGTGTTTCCTCCATGAAAAGTCGAAAAATAGAAAGAATCAATTTCTCCTAAAGGTGCTAAACGGTAACGGACTTTCTGATTGTCAACAACCTTTTCTCCATCAACCCAAACTTCCATTATTCCATTGAATTTTTTACCACTATTCATTTTTAGATGCTGTGAAATACGATGCCATTTACCAGTCGTAAAAACTTTGTTTGTATAAATTACATCTCCCCACCTGCCTTTCATATCCATATGGTAAAAATAAACTATAATTTTATTTCCCTCAGACCACATAAAACGTGCACTCCACCCTTCTCCTTTTGTTGGGTGGGAACCTCCTGTATATTTTTCTCCTCCACTCGTTAATCCTGGTAATTTTCCGCCTTTAACAAAATCAAATCCGTCAGCAAACTTCACATAATAATCTAAATAATAATCAGTTGATTTGGGGATTGGTTTGTCAAATTGAATACCGCCTTGTTTCGGTCCAACAGTGCCTTTTGGGAACTTTACTTTTAACACACTTCCATGTTCTTGATCTTCTTCAATAGTTGCTCTGTTATCTAATAATTTCCAACGCACTTCTCCAACGTCTTTGAGTAAATTATCATCTGAATACTCACCAATAGTACTCTTTTCAAAATCTAATTGAAAAACTGTAGTTTCTACAACAGAACTGTTAGGTATTACTTTTTTTGAGCAGCTTGTTATTAGGATAGTTACTACTAAAATGGTTAATTTTATTATTTTCATTATACGGTTTTAAGGTTAATGGATTCTTGCCTTCCACCAGAGGCGAGACAAGTCGCTGGAATGACAAGAAAAAATACTATTATTCTTTAATTTTTAAATGCTCAAACATAAAACTCTTAGTGTTTTCTACTGCTTTTTTTGATTCTGGCAATAGATAATGACCTTGCCAAACATGCCACATCCCTTCGTAAACATCTAACTTCACTTCTTTGTTTGCGTCGTCTAATTTACGATACATTCTAATAGCATTGCTCAAAAATATCTCTTTACTACCAACTTGTATTAATGTTGGAGGGAAATTTCTGGTAAAATCACCATAAACAGGTGATACATACGGATTTTTAAATTCGCTTTTAGGAGCGTAAGCTAAGGCTGAATTTTCTAACAAATCACGTGTTACTAAATTTGGATCGTTGTCTGCTAATGTAAAATAAGTATCTCCAATTTTATCAATATCTGTCCAAGGTGACCACAACACCAATACTGCTGGTAAGTCAATATCTTGATCTCTCATCTTTAGAACACTTCCTGCTGAGAGTCCTCCTCCTGCTGAATCGCCATACATGGCTATATTTTCGGCATCATAATTTTCTAATAGCCCTTTGTATAATTGAAGCACCTCATCAGTAATTTGTCCAAATTTTGCTTCTGGAGCCAAGGTATAATCAATAGCAACAATACGTAAACCTGTGGATTCTGCTAATGGCAATATTGAGGCTAAGGTTACATCTGCATGCAGTACCACATAAGCACCTCCATGAACATAAAGAATAACTTTATTACTTTTTTTATAATTTTTAGGCTTGATATCTATAGCTCTAATTCCGCCAATTTGTATGGTGTCAATACTTGGCTTGTAGTATTCTTTTATAGGTGCTAAGCCTTCTAAAACTAAATTATCCACAAAGCTTTGGAGTGCTTTCCATTTTTTAGGTGAAGCATCACTTTTTGGAAAATGTGTTCCTGCTTCACGAACCCAACGTGTTTGCGACCTTAAAAGTTCTTGTGCTTCTTTAGAAATGGTTTTTGGAATGTGAAAATAATCGGTTAATGTTGCTAATTCTAAACGAGACTTATGTGTATCTACCAACTCATTTACCTCAAGCGTTCCGTTGAGTATTACTTGACCTCTATCTGGAACAGCCTTTACCAGAACATATTTATTTTCATTGTAGCTTATAAGGTTACTTTCAATTGATTTTCCATTTTGCTTTGCTGTTACTATCATCCAATTATTTGGGACTCTAACTTTTACTGTTAGTGGAAAATCATAAATTTCATCTTGCATTTCATCAGTTAAAGTAAAAGAGATTTCAGTTTCTGAAATGGAATCTACTTTTATATCATGTGTGGCATATTCTTGAGCATATTTAGCTACATTAGGGAAAGTACCTATCCAAAGTTTACCTTCTCTTTGTTTGAGATAATTTAGAAATTCATTTGTTGTTTTTTTAGCATCTTCAGAAGTTATATGATGAAAATGTGTGCTTCCCCACCCTCTATAATAGTTTATATCTTCTAATTTTGAGAATTTATCAATTAAGGGTAAAATGTATTTATCTCTAGAAGAATCGTCTTTATAAATATGTGGATTAGAAATGCTTCTAACCTGTCTAAAATCAATTTTATTTGCTTGATTCAACAAACCTATCGCATTACGCGATGCAATAAATAATTCACTTGCCACTTCTTCATTACCAACACCCCATGGATAGGCATAGATTAAACATTTTTGAGCTGACACCTGATTTTCAATGCTGGTTATCGTTTTTTGTAAACGCTTGCGGTATTTTCTATTTGATGGATTTCTTTGTCCTTTTTTTGGGTTCTGATACCAGTTTTGATCATCATGCCCTTGAATGGCATTGCCAGCTTTTGACAATTTATCAAATAATTTCCAATTTTTTACATTTAGCTTTTTAGCTGCTTCAGTGATTACAAACCATGTGTAAGAGAATCCATACTTTTCTTGCAACTCTTGCCAATAGGGAATATCCTGTTCATTATTATCGTCTATGGTTATGGTAAAGGCACTAAGTTTATCATCATTCCAGAGACAAACACTTGCATCCCCAATGGTTTGTTGCCAAACTCTATCGGTAATTTCAAATCTTGGTTCTGATGTGGCTTTTAGATTGAATTTATCTTGGGCGTAGGTATTGTTAAATACTAAAACACTAAAATATAGAAGGAAACCTATTTTCTTTACATTTATCATAGATTTTATATTAATGTAGTTTTCTAAAATTATGGATTATACTTCATTTATTAGTAGAATACTAAGATCTTACAATAGTACTTTTTAATTATTTGTGAATTATCCTGTGCTATCATGTATAAATGCGAGTTGTTTCCTTATCTGTCTACTACATAGAACCTCTATCAATAAAATCAAACGGATTTTTGACTTCACCTTTCTTTTTATCTAAGATCATTTGAGCAGCGGTTTCAGCCATAGCAGTAAAATTTGTAGAAATAACAGTAATATCTAGCAATTCTTTTAAAGGCGTTTCATTATAAGAAATAACACCAACATCTTTACCTAAAGTAAATTTTCTGTCACGTACTTGATGCACCAAGTTAACCAAATCAGACTCTTGAATGGTAATAAATAAATCGCCTTTTTTAACAATAGTATCTTCACAGATTTCATCTAAAATTTCAAAATCAAATTGATGTTCTACACAAAATTTTCTAAAACCATGCAAGGTTCGTCTAGGATAAGGGTATACTAAGTTATTAGGATAAATAAATAATAATTTTTTATAATTTGAAATTTTAGTAACCCCTTTTTTTAATGCATTGTAAATGTCATTTTCAAAATCTTGATAAATTTGAATAATTCCATCACCTAATTCTAATTTATTGTCTAATATTAAAAGTCTTTCTTTAGGTATTTTTTTAATAGAGTTAATTATTTTTTCAGTTGAGCTAATGTGTTTAGAGTCTTTAGAACTAAAATGTGGCATGATAATATAGTAATCATATGCTCCAATATTTTTTTCTAATAAGTTTAAAAAGATAGATTCATCACAATGATATATATGTAAATCAGTATGTACTTCTCCTTTAATAGTATTATTAAACGAGTTGTACATCTGCATCTTGTAGGTGCTCAATTTATTAATCAGAAATAGAATATTGGTTTTTGATATTAATTTTGTTCTAGTAATATAATAGCCTTTACCTCTTATAGGTGAAATAATTTTTTTTTCTTTAAGAATAGTATACGCTTTTTCAACAGTATCTCTAGATAGGCTAAACTCTTCACTCAGCATATTGATAGAAGGGATCTTCTGATCCATTTTTAAATTCCCTATAGAAATATTATGAATAATAGAATCAACGATTTGTTTGTATTTAGGGATTCTAGAATTTTTATCAATTTGTAGCGTGTTAAATATATCCATCATAAAGTAAATAAGGATACCAAAATAAAGAAAAATAAGTTGTAGAACAAAATATATAGGATGAACTTAAAATTATTTTATACAGACAGTACAGGATAGAAATAATTTTATATTGATATACTTTTCCGTTTCTAAAAATGAATTCTAATAAATTTTATAAAAATATCAATGAAAAATTTTAAGTACGTAGATTACCTGTGGGATGACAAAAAAGCAGCTGCATTAGGAGATGACCAAGTAGCATTATTTTTATACCGATCAAATATTTTAGGGGCAGACCTTAGGATAACAAATTTTGGAGGTGGAAATACCAGTTGTAGAACCCTAGAAAAAGATCCGTTAACAGGAGAGGAAGTAGAGGTGATGTGGGTAAAAGGATCTGGTGGAGATATCGGTACATTAACACGGTCTGGTATTGCTGGTTTATATGTAAAAAGACTGCGTGATTTAAAATCGATTTATAAAGGATTACATGATGAAGATAGAATAGTAGCTCTTTACAATCATTGTATTTATGATTTAGATAGTAAAGCACCTTCTATTGACACAGCTTTACATGGTTTATTGCCTTTCAAACATATTGACCATTTACATCCTGATGCTTTGATTGCTGTTGCAGCTGCTAAGGATAGCGAAAAAGTAACCAAAGAAATTTGGGGAGATAAAATGGGCTGGGTACCATGGCAAAGACCAGGTTTTGACTTGGGTATGCAATTGGAAGAATGTTTAAATAACAATCCAGGTATAAAAGGTATTGTTTTAGGAAGTCATGGTATTTTCAATTGGGGAGACACTTCTTACGAATGCTATATGAGTAGTCTTGAAATTATTGAAGAAGCTTCAGCTTATATTGAAAAAAAGACGAAAGAAAAAGGAAGTGTTTTTGGCGGACAAAAAATAAAAAGCTTGCCAAGTGCAGAACGATTAGATAAAGCAGCTGAATTAATGCCTTTATTGAGAGGTTTATGTTCTTCTGAAAATAGAATGTTAGGTCATTTTTCTGATAATGATACGATCATGGAATATATCAATTCTAATGACTTAGAAAGATTAGCTCCTATGGGAACTTCTTGTCCTGATCACTTTTTAAGAACTAAAATTATGCCTTTGGTATTGACTTTAGATCCAAATGAAGATGTAAGTGACTCAAAAGCTATCTTGAAGAAATTAGCACCTGATTTTGAAGCTTACAGAAAAGATTATGCAGCTTATTATGAATCTTGTAAAAAGGATAATAGTCCTGCAATCAGAGACCCTAACCCAGTTATTATTATCTATCCAGGTGTTGGGATGTTCAGTTTTGCAAAAAACAAACAAACAGCAAGAGTTGCCAATGAATTTTATGTGAATGCAATCAATGTAATGCGTGGAGCTGAAGCTTTAACGTCTTACACATCATTACCAAGGCAAGAAGCTTTTGATATTGAATATTGGTTATTAGAAGAAGCAAAATTAAAACGTCAACCAAAAGAACAACCATTGTCACGTAAAGTGGCATTAGTTTCTGGTGGTGGTGGCGGAATCGGTAAAGCAATTGCTGATAAGCTAGCAGCCGAAGGTGCAACTATTGTACTTACTGATATTGTTGAAGAAAGACTTATTGAAGCGGTAGCAACATTCGGTAAGGATGTAGCGACCTATGCAGTATGTGATGTAACGAGTGAAGAGTCGGTAAAAGCTGCTTTCAAAAAAGCATGTTTAGACTTTGGGGGTGTTGATATTATTGTACATAGTGCAGGTTTATCTATATCTAAACCATTAGGAGAACACGAAGAAAAAGATTGGAACATATTACAAGATGTATTGGTAAGGGGTCAATTTTTCCTAGCTAAACATGGTGCTGCCATTATGCAAAACCAACATATGGGGGGTGATATTATTAGTATAGCTAGTAAAAACGGATTGTTTGCTGGGCCAAATAATGTAGGTTATGGAACTGCGAAGGCAGCTCAACAACATATGGCTCGTTTACTATCTGCAGAATTAGGAGCAGATGGTATCCGTGTAAATATCATTAACCCTGATGGTGTTATTATAGGTAGTAAGATTTGGGAAGGCGATTGGGCTGAAGGAAGAGCAAAAACATATGGAATAACTGTAGAAGAACTTCCACAATTTTATGCAAATCGAAATTTATTGAAACAAATCATATATCCAGCAGATATTGCCAATGGCGTATTTTCTTTGGTAGCAATTTTGAATAAAACAACCGGAAACATTATTAATGTAGATGGAGGAATGCCAGCGGCATTCG
>CAYRZY010000158.1:0-7515 GCA_964428855.1 uncultured Flavobacteriaceae bacterium | reverse complement strand
GGACATTTAATGTTTGCTACTAAAAAGATAACCCCTGGAGCTCATTGGATGGGAATTGCAAAAATTGCATCAAGAAAGGTAAATAGTGATTTTGAAGAGACTATTTTTGCTTGTACAAAAACTTCAATTGCAATTGCTGATGCTTTTATTAGTTGTTGGGATGAAAAATATAGAAGTAATTTAATTAGGCCAGAAACACTAATTAATAAATATATTGATGAAAATTGGCAGCCTATATTGCAAACGCCACCATTTCCAGAATATACAAGTGGACATAGTGTGGTATCTGGAGCAGCTGCCGAAGCTTTGACTAGTATTTTTGGAGATAATTTTAAATTTATTGACGATACTGAAGTTCCTTATGGCTTACCCATAAGAACATATAATTCATTTAATGAAGCTGCAGATGAAGCTGCAATAAGTAGAATGTATGGAGGTATTCACTATAGAGCAGCAGTGGAAGTAGGTGTCAAGCAAGGTAGAAAGGTAGGGAAATTTTTGATTGAAAAACTTAAAATGAAGAAGTAGAACAACACTAAATTTTAATAAATATTTTATGTTTATATAACCAATACGTTAAGTGCCATAATACATATAAAGTAATAATGCTGGCAATAATATTAGAAGGTAACTCCCCAAATCTGGAAAACAACCCATCAGAAAAAGGGATTATGATATTTTTAATAAAATCAGCACCTCCAACATGGGCAAATACATAAATAAATAATGAATTTGATCCAACAATTATTGCAAATTTTGCCCAATTTTTATAATTTTTAATGTCAATTATCCAATAGAATAATGCAAAAGAGAGTATTGACCAACCTCCGCTGACAATAACAAAAGAACTGGTAGCTATTCGTTTAATTATAGGTGTAAAATAGCTTAAACTACACCCAAGAATAATACTTAATACACCACAAATAATCATAAGTTTCAAAATTTCCTTTTTAGACCTTTTACTTAACAATAACTTACCTATAATAACACCCCATATAGTATGTGCTGTAGTTGGTATTGCATTAAAGGAGATCCAATGCCCTCCGGATAATTCTCCTGAGATTAGTAAATCTACATAGGCACCAAAATTATGATCTGGAATGAAAGCTTGATTAAATCCTTCAATTGGAAAAACTCTATAAATAAGTTCACTACATACTATAAATAAGAGACTAACAGCAAACTGAAAGACAATTGATTTATTTCTAATTAAAAAAGCAATTAGATAGGTAATGGCTAATTGAGCCAATACATTCTGAAATAAAAAAGTGATTTTCCCTGCATCAATACAGTACAAACCCCATCCAAAAAGCAATAATAATGCAGAACGGATAAATGCATGTTTTCTAACTTTTTTTTCACTCTCTCCTTTCTTGAGTCTATTTAGTTCTGAAAAAGGAATAGCAACACCTACTATAAACATAAAATAAGGCTGAACCAAATCCCAGAAATGAAGCCCATTCCATTCATGATGATGTAATTGTTCTCCTAGATAGCCAATAATGGAACTATTAAAAGTTGGGTCAATAAAATATTGGAAAAGTTGAGTAAATTCAGCAATTAATAAAAACATGGTAAACCCTCTAAAGGCATCCAATGACAATAGTCTGTTGCTTTTTATAATGGAACTACTTTTCATGTTATTTTACTAATAAATTTAATGCTAAATTGTAACAAAACACTTTTAAACTTGGCTAGTTATATATGAGCTTAAATTTTCAGAGTTAACTATGTCTATTGATAAAAGCTTTTGATTAGGGATATCTTTATTAAATAGAAAATGATCAACTAAATTTTGTATACTAAAATAGGTCTGTCCTTTCGGGTTTTGATTGATTAAAAAATGAATTATTCCTTCATTTAAAAAATGAATATTTTTATCTAATAAATCATACCCAATAAGTTTTATATTAGTTGCTTTATATTTTTGAAGAGTCCTTGCTACTTTAAATGTTTTTGAGGTTGTAACAAAAACTCCAGCAACTTTAGAAGTTTTAGCTATTAAATTAAATAGCTTTTCTTCAAAATCAAGCTCTTTAATCTTATAGGTTGTTATTTTATATTTACTAGAGTCTAAGTCAGAGAAATAACTTCTAAACCCCTTTTCTTTTTCCTGCATGTGTAATGCATTATTGAGTATTTCATCAAAATGTATGATGAGAATCTCAGAGGTATCTGGGGTAACCATATTCATTAATCTAGCAGCAACCCTACCACTGTTATATAAGTTTTGACCAACAAAGCCCGTAACTAGTGTGGAATTTATTGGATTATTAAAAGTGCTTATAATGCTATTTATTGCTGAATATTTATCAAGAATTTTTAATGTTTCTTTATAAAAAATTGGTGTTAAAAGAACAGCGTCAGGTGATAATTCTAAAATAGTTTCATTAACATCTAGAAATGATTTAGGATTGTTTGGACTAAAATAAAAGGTTTGGATAAATACTCCTAAAGGTTTAAACTCAGCGACAGCATCATTAATACCATCAACACAATACTGCCAATAAGGATCTTCATTTGGGTCAGGAATTAATGCACAAATATGGTATGTTTTGTTAATTTTTAAATTCCTAGCAATAAGATTAGGCTGATAATCAATTTTTTTTAGGATATTGTTAATTGCATCAAGTGCTTTTTTAGAAACTTTGCCTCTTTTGTGTAATACTCTATCAACTGTCCCTTTAGAAACCCCAGCCAAAGCAGCAATATCTTTAATAGTATACTTTTTTTCTTTCATAAAATATATAATAACCGTTTTAGGTTGTAGCAGATAAAAACGAATTTATTAAACGGATAATAACTGCAAGTTACAATAAAATTAACAGTTATAAAATCTAATTACAATGGTAAAATTCCTATTGTCACTTAGGTTACGACTATAAATTATTTAATAATAAAGACCATTTTTTTTGATCTTTATTATAGCATTTTTTTCATGTTTTATTGCTTTATCCAGATCCTTTTTTGCCATCATATTTTTTACTCCAATATAATTGATACTAACTTTTTTTAATATTTCATTAAAAATTAATTGAACTCTTTCTAAATGATAATTAGAAGTTATTATAGTTATATTATAACCTCGTTTATCTGTAATAATCTCTTTTGTTTTAACTGCATCCTCTACTGTATTATTAGATAGTGCAAAAGGTAAAAAAACACTGTTAGAAACCCCTTTTTTTAGTAAATATTCTTTTGCAAAATAGGCATGAGAATTTTTACAAGTATTAAAGTGTTCACCCCAACCTCCGGTACATAAAATTAAATCATTTTTTGTAAATAAATGGAAACAAGTATTTAATCGTTCGATAGCGGTAATACTTAATTCCCCTTTAGAGGAATTAGGTGATCCTAGAACTACAAGAATTCGATTATTCATATCGTAATAAAATATCTAAAAAGTATCCTTTATCCAATTATAGGGCTTTCTTTTTATCCACAGGCCTCTGGTAAAATCAGGAAAGTCTTGCGTTTCACCATTATTTTCTATAGACAATTCTGAGAGTGGCGTAATAGCACTCCAGGCTGCAGCGTCATATACATCTAGAGGAGGTTCAATATTTTGTTTTGCAGATTCTACAAATGCATGAATTACAAAGAAATCCATTCCACCATGACCAGCTCCTTCAGCATGTTCACCGTATTTTTTCCATAAAGGGTGATCGTATTTTTTCAACCATTCATCGGCATTATCCCAATGATGAGGTTTTGACACTCCTTCTATGTACATGCGATTACCGTCTACTTCCCATAAACCATTTGCTCCTTGCACTCTAAATCCTAAAGAATAAGGTCTTGGCAAATTGGTATCATGTGTAAGTATCATGGTTTCACCATTGGCAGTTTCAATAGTTGTAGTAATAACATCGCCTTGTTTAAATTTTAATTTTGCATTAGGATGCTCCTTGCTTCCATTTTTAACAATATAATTATGTAAACCGATGCCTTTTGTAGCATTTGAGGTAAGTGAAGTAAATCTGTTGCCACGATTAATATTGTCCATTACAGCAATCGGTCCTAAACCATGTGTTGGGTATACATCTGCATTCCTTAATAATGAATGTTGTGTTCTCCAAGCAGATTCTGAAATGCCTTTTTCTCCAAATTCAACGCCTCCTCCATAAGGTTTTTCACCATCATTAAATTTCACTTCTCTTAAATCATGTTGATACCCTCCTCTAAAATGAATCAATTCACCAAAAACATTTTGTTTAACCATATTTAATACAGCCATAATGTCTCGTCTATAATTCACATTTTCTAAAATCATTAAATGAGTGCCAGTTTTTTCATGTGTATTGACCAAATCCCAACATTCTTCTAATGTATTTGCAGCCGAAACTTCTACACCTGTATATTTACCAGCTAGCATTGCATCTTTTGCCATACGAGTATGCCACAACCAAGGTGTTGCAATAATAACAGCATCTACTTCTTTTAATTCTAATAAATTTTTGTAATCGTAATCGTTTTCACCAAAAACTTTTGGTTTAGACCCTCCATGTTTTTGAATATGATCTAATGCAATTTTAATACGCCTATCATCGATATCACAAATTGCGGTAACATTTACATCATCTCTATTTAGTACGTTCATAAGATGATTAGTACCTCTTAAACCAACGCCAATAATCCCAAGGTTGAGTTTTTTAAATTGAGTTGAAGTGGTCATACCAAAAGCTAGTGATGGTAGTACTGAAATTCCAGCCCCTAAAACAGTTGTTTTTTTGATAAAATTTCTTCTAGATTTTTGATGTTGCATAGTCAAAGTATTAAATGTAATTAAATTTGCGAAACAGTTGCTACTGCTTTTTTCATTTCTTGAAAATTATCAGTGATACAATGTACAAGTTTTAACTGATTTTTAGTTCTATCCAAATTATGCTCAAGGTAGGCTATTTTATAATAAATATTTCCATTTAAATAATCTGTTAAAAATCGTAAAGCCATAATAAACGTAATAGTTTTTGCTCCAAGAGGTAGATTTTCTAATTCTATTTTAGAAAGACTTACTCCAATTTTACTTAAAAAACCTTCTACATAAGCTCTATAAAACGACATATTGAAATTAACAAGATTCAATTTTTTTTCATCTTCATTTGCAGTGTTACAAATTGTTCGAATAGCGTCTCCAAAATCATAATGCACAATTCCAGGCATAACAGTGTCAGTATCAATAACACATAAACCTTTATTATTCATATCAAAAAGAGCATTAGATATTTTAGTGTCATTATGTGTAACTCTTAGCTGTATTTTACCGGTATCTTTAAGATGTTGCAGTATATACATTTCTTCTCTTAAACCTTCTACTTGCACAATACAGCTTTTCGCCTTTTCAAGCCGTTCTATAGTTGCATTTTTTTTAGCATCTTCAAATTGTGAAAAACGAAAAGACATATCATGAAATTTTGGTAAAACTTCCACCAACTGTGTAGCGTCAAAATCACTTGTCATATTTAAAAACTCTCCAAATAATTCACCTCCTTCATAAGAAATTTTCTTATCAGTTACAATTTCAAAAGTTTTGCTTTGGTCTATATAAAGCATCATGTTCCAATAATTTCCTATTTTATCTTTATAGTAGTAATTACCGTCTTTTACTTTTATAAAAGAAAGTACTCTACGTTTTAATTCTTTATCAGATAAGTGAGACATTTTTTGTTGTAAATGTTGACTTATTTTTACTTTATTGGCGATAAGACTGGGTACATCTTTAAAAACCTTATGATTAATCTGTTGCAAGATAAAGTAAGGCTTAATTTCTGTTTTTATAAGATAGGTGTCATTAATATGACCAGAATTCAGCTCTTCAAAAGAAACAAATTTAGCATTGTGTTCAAACTGATTGAACGTATATTTAAGTTGGGTTTCTGTCATTTTACCAAAGTTTTGACGGGTATTTTTTCTGATGGATTAATTGAGTTATTGCTTGTTGTACCATTTTTTTGTCTTCTTTGTAGGTAACACCAAACCATTTTGCATCAGAATGAAGCACTTTTACCGAAGCGGTATTTGATTGTATCATATCATGAACTATTAGCGGAATAAAAAATTCTGCTTTTAAATTACTGTTGTTTTTTTCTAGAAATTCTTCAAAAATAGGATCAATAAATTCAAAACATTTAGGTGTAAAGCCCCAAAAATTCATTGAAACTATTGTATAGTTGTCAATTGGAATAAAATTTTCATTCTCATCTTTACGCAAAAGTTGACCATCTTTTTTTTCAATGTGTGTACGCTCAATAATAGTTGTTAAGTAGTCTTCTTTATTTACTTGACATTCTCCTCGAGAAACAAAACCATTTTCTGAGAGGGTGTTTTTTAATAAATAGGATATCATGTTAAAATCATAAGAGGCTTTGTCAGTATTTAATAATGTTGTAGCCATTATTTTGAATGCTTCTTTACCATAAAAATCATCTGCATTTATAATGGCAAAATTTTCTTTTATAATGTCTTTTGCCATTAGTAGTGCGTGCCCAGTACCCCAAGGTTTTTTTCTGTTGGTGTTTTGATATTTTTTAGGGATGTATTCAATTTCTTGAAAAACATAATCAACAGTTATTTTCCCTTCTAGTTTTGCATTAAAAGTTTGTTTAAATTCTTTCTCTATATTTTTACGAATGATGAATATAATATTACCAAACCCAGCTTGAATGGCATCGTATATTGAAAAATCCATAATGGTAGCTCCATCAGGAGTAAATGTATCTAATTGTTTTAATCCTCCATAGCGACTTCCTATTCCAGCTGCTAAAATTACAAGGGTTGGTTTTCTTCTATTCATTATTGCAAGCTACAACTTTAATTGACTCTTTTCTCTAACATCTTATAATTCACTTATCTTAAATTGATGATTTTAAACTGTTCTTGTTCTCCATTTTCTTTTTGTAAAGTTATAAAGTATAAACCATTAGACCATGTACTAGTATTAATAGTTTCTAAATTATTTAAATTACCTGTTTTTAAGATTAACCTACCTGTGCTGTCATAAACAAATAAATATTTAAATCCTAAATCTTTAGCTGAAGCAATTTTTAGTTGAGTACCATTTTGTATTGGATTAGGGTATATGTTAACCTTAATGTTCGGTGTTGGAGACTGAAGTTTATCTAATGAACTCTTCATACTAGAAGTACTATTTGTTACTTGTGTAGGAAAACCTAATATGGTACCTGTACCTTCAAAAACAGCAAAACCTATTTCTTCATTCGTATGTGAAACTTCATAATCTGCAGACCTTTCTTCTTCTACTTTTATTGAAATTTCATTTGACAGCAAGTTTTCATATCGTAAAATAGAAGTGTCGTTACCATAAGTAGTTTGCATCGTAGCGAATACTATAGGATTGGTATAAGTATTGTTAAAATGTATTTCGTAAAACATATGATCATATTCTCTGTTGGTTCCATCTATTTCATATGCTCTACCTGCATTTCCAGAGCCTTCAGAAAAGGCCAACCAGCCTACAGTCTCAAAAGCATGTCCTTGTCTATTGTTTCCTTCTTC
>CAYRZY010000157.1:0-7589 GCA_964428855.1 uncultured Flavobacteriaceae bacterium | reverse complement strand
TAAGCAAAAAGTTACTGCAATATTTGATATCGGAAAAACCAATAAAAAGTTTTTTCTCTTTGATGGTGATTTTAAAGAAGTTTATCGTGAATACATAAAATTTGATGAAATTGTTGATGAAGATGGGCATCCTACAGAAAATTTAGAAGCCTTACAGAAATGGTTAAAAGAACTTTTTAATAGAATTTTAGAAGCCAAAGAATACAATATCAAAGCAATTAACTTCTCTACCTATGGTGCTAGTTTTGTGCATTTAGATGAACATGGAGAAGTGCTTACACCGTTATACAATTACACAAAACCTTTAGATGTTGATATCTCTGATCAGTTTTATGAGCAATATGGTCCCGAACAAGAATTTACCAGAAAAACAGGTTCTGCAAAATCAGGAATGTTAAATTCAGGTTTGCAATTGTATTGGTTGAAACACAAAAGGTCTGAGGTATTCAAAAAAATAAAATACTCCTTACATTTTCCACAATATTTAAGCTATATATTTACAGGTATTCCTGTAAGTGAATATACAAGTATCGGTTGCCATACTGCCCTTTGGGATTATGATAAAAAAGATTATCATCATTGGGTTTATAAAGAAAATATCCATAAAATTTTACCACCAATTGTTTCTACAGAAACCAGTATAAATATGAATTATAATGGCAAAAGAATAAAAATTGGTGTGGGTATTCATGATAGTTCAGCGGCATTATTGCCTTATGTAAGAAGTGTGAAGAAATCTTTTGTGTTGGTTTCTACAGGCACTTGGAGTGTTTCATTGAATCCGTTTGCTGATACAGTTTTAAATAAAGAAAACACCAAAGAAAATTGTATCAATTATATGCGGATAGATGGTAGTCCAGTAATGGCATCTCGTATATTTTTAGGGAATGAATACAAACTACAAGTCGAAAAATTATTGGCTCATTTTAAGTTGGCAGAAGATTATCATAGAACCGTTACCTTTGATTATGACACCTATATAAAAATAAATAAAAATTTTGAATATCATTATAAGTGGACAAGCTTAGTTGATAAGAACATGCCAGCAGAAACCAACATTCCATATGATAAATTTGAAGATGCCTATCATCACTTAATGATGGAACTGGTAAAACTTCAGGTAGAAAATATTAAAATTGCAATTGGAAATCATAATATTAAAAGGTTGTATGTAGATGGTGGTTTTACCAATAATGATGTTTTTGTACAATTGCTATCACATTCGTTACAAGACATGAAACTCAGAACTGCTGATTCCTCTTTAGGGTCTGCTTTAGGAGCTGCAATAGCTATTTCTGATTGCAAACTAAATTCAAAATTCTTAAAAAGGAATTATTCATTAAAAAAACACATTCCGTTTATCATTAAATAAAAACAACTGATGGCATTAAAATTCAATACAAAATATCCTTCTATAGACGATTTAAAAAAAAGAGCAAAACAAAGAATACCAAGATTTGCTTTTGAGTATTTAGATGGTGGTTGTAATGAATATGTAAACATCCGAAGAAATTCGTCTGAAATACAAGAAGTACAATTAAAACCTACATATCTTAAAGCATATAAAAATTCAACAATAAAAACGAAGCTTTTCGGTATCGAGTATGATGCTCCTGTAGGGGTAGCTCCGATAGGATTGCAAGGGTTGGTTTGGCCAAATTCATCAGAAATTTTAGCCAAAGCAGCACACAAACATAACATTCCTTTTATTTTAAGTACAGTAGCAACCAGCAGTATAGAACGGATTAGTGAGCTGACAGAAGGTAAAGCATGGTTTCAATTATACCACCCAACAGAAGATTCTTTACGAGACGATTTGATAAAAAGAGCTGAAGCAGCTCATTGTCCAGTTTTGGTTGTTTTATGTGATGTACCTACATTTGGTTTTAGACCTCATGATATTAGAAATGGCTTGGGGATGCCTCCAAAAATGTCAGTTCAGAATATTTTGCAAATTTTTGCAAAGCCAAATTGGGCATTTGAAACATTAAGAGTTGGGCAGCCAGGTTTTGCCAACCTTACGCCTTATATGAAAAAAGGTCTCAATTTAAAACAATTGGGGAAATTTATGGACGATACCTTTTCAGGGAGGTTGAATGAAGAGAAAATAAAACCAATCCGTGATATGTGGAAAGGAAAACTAGTTCTCAAAGGTGTGGCAACTGAAGAAGATACCAAAGAAGCTATTCGTTTAGGTTTTGACGGTATTATAGTTTCTAATCATGGTGGGCGACAATTAGATGCAGGAGAATCTACGATAAAACCATTAAAATCTATTGTTGAAAAATATGGAGATCAAATAGAAATTATGATGGATAGTGGTTTGCGTTCAGGGCCAGACATTGCTAGAGCTTTGGCAACTGGAGCAAAATTTACATTTATGGGGCGTTCTTTTATGTACGGCACAGCTGCCTTAGGTACGCAAGGAGGAGATCATACTATGGCTATTTTAAAAACACAATTGCAACAGGTTATGGAACAGTTGTGTTGTGAGCGAATTGAAGATTTACCCAACCATTTAGCTTAAAATCAACCAAAACATATCATTATGAGTGAGCAACTTCTTAACGAAAATACAGATACAACAAATAGTGGAGAATTTGAAAGAGAACCAATTCCGAATTCTAAACTAAAAGGGTGGAAAAGTTTTTTAGGAATGTATGCTGGTGAACATGCAGCAGGGACAGAATTTATGATTGGCCCTTTGTTTTTAGCAGCAGGTGTAAGTGCTTTTGACTTAATTATTGGCTTACTAATAGGTAATTTATTAGCTGTTTTATCTTGGCGTTTTTTAACCGCAGAAATTGCAGTTAAAAATAGATTGACTTTATATTATCAACTAGAAAAAATTTGTGGCAAGAAATTAGTCACTGGCTATAATCTAGCAAATGGTATTTTGTTTTGCTTTTTAGCAGGATCAATGATAACCGTTTCAGCAACTGCGGTAGGCGTACCTTTAGATATGGAAATGCCTAGATTGACTGATACGATGCCTAATGGCATTATGTGGATAGTAATAGTCGTTATCATAGGAATATTAACTTCATTAATAGCTGCAAGAGGATATGATACGGTTTCAAAGGCTGCCAATTGGATGTCTCCAATTATTGTATTGGCTTTTTTAGCTTGTGGTATTGTTGCTTTACAACAATTGGGAGTGAGTTCTTTTTCTGAATTTTGGAATATTTGGGGAGAAGGTTCTGAGCCTTTCCCAGGTCAAATTAAATATACTTTTTGGCATGTCGTTATTTGGTCTTGGTTTGCCAATGCTGCCATGCATATTGGTATGTCTGATTTATCGGTTTTTAGATTTGCAAAAAAACCAAGTTCAGGTTGGACAACTGCTGCTGGAATGTATATAGGTCACTATATGGCATGGATTGCTGCCGCTCTTTTATATGCTGTGTATGTAAAATCACCTGAAGCACAAGCATTTTTATCAAATGGTGAAGCCCCACCAGTTGCACCAGGACCTTTGGCTCATAGTGCTATTGGAGTATTCGGAATTATTGCAGTTGTCTTGGCAGGGTGGACTACCGCTAACCCTACTATCTATAGAGCAGGATTGGCATTTCAAGCCATTATACCAAAAGCGTCTACATTTTGGGTAACTATCCTTGCTGGTACTATAGCAACTATTGCTGGTATTTTCCCTGCATTTGCTATGAAATTATTAGGTTTTGTTGCCTTATACGGATTCATTCTAGCACCATTTGGAGCAATTATCGTATTTGAACATTTCTTTTCAGAAAAAGTAGGAATAGTTAAGAATTATGCAGAGGTAGCTAATATAAAATTTAATAAATCAGTACTTTTTGCTTGGGCAATCAGCTTTGGTTTGTTCTATTTTATATCTGTTCAGTATGATGTTTTCTTATCATTTGTAACCTTACCTGCTTGGCTACTTTGTGGAGTGTTATTTTTAGTATTCAGTAAAGCTTTTCAAAAAAAGTATAACTAATACAAAATGAATTTTAACATATGTTTTGGTGTAATTAAACCATTTATTTTATCCAATTAAATGCAAATCATCTTTTTAAGTGTTATTTTGAAAATAATTAAGGTAGAATAGCTATAATTTAGCCTGAATTGTATTTGCGTAAATTGTCAATAGATAATACTAAATTATCAAATTTAATGTGTTTTTTGCTTGATAATAGTATTCTAATAATTTTTATTTTATTTAAAATACACACTTTAGTCTGTTTATTTTCAGAAGGTTATCTTTATTTGGATTATAGAGAAATTCCCTAATTTAAAAGAAAATCAATAATATCCTTTTTAGACTAACCTGTAAGTGCAGGACACCCACAGCTTTTTTTACTACTAACTTGTGATAAAATTACTACAACCCATTGTAATTATTCATTTGGAGAATAGATAATTGCAAAATTATGGAATGCTAAAGTCAGCTTTAGACTTTAACCCTAGTATTCTTAAGTTAAATAGAATATAAACGAGTACTAACTAAAATCAATTATCATGAAAAAAAAATTACAATTAAAAATTGTATTGCTATTTTTCCTATTTATTGGGAGTATGCAGTATGCTACAGCACAATCGTATAAATATTTACGATTTTCTATTGATGAAATTGGAGGGAATAAGGCCAATCCTGATGTTCATATTAAACAAATTAGATGGAAAATGGGCAATGTCTTATTGCCTATCTCTAATATTAAATCATTTGGAGTTCATGCGAATGGTGATCCAGATCCTTCAACTTCAGAAAATGCAGAGGTAATCTTAAAGGCTTCATTTGTGAATCACTTAAAACCTGCACACAAAGCATTTGAAAATGATGGTTATGAAACCTATTTGTCAACAACAACTCTAAGAGATGGGGTAACCATACAAAATTTGCCAGCCTTATTAACGTTGGAATTTAAAAAAGCACCTATTTATGCAACAGGTATAGAAATAACCTTAGCACAACATAATGTAATAAGTAAATTTAGGTGTTATGGTTCTAATGATGGAAATACTTGGGTAACAATATACACTTCGCCTACATTGGTTGGTAATGATTATGTAAATAACACCACACACACCGCAAGTTTTGGTAATAGCGTTCCTGGAAATGCTGATACGCAAGCTCCAAGTACGCCCTCAGGGCTAAGTGTTGGTAATGTGTCAAATTTAGTAGCAGATATAAACTGGAATGCATCTAGTGATGCTGGGGTTGGAGTTTTATTGTATGAAATTTTTGTAAATGGTCAACTTTGGCAAACCACTAGTACAAACGCTGCATCCGTTTATGGAATGTCAAAACAAAGCAGCTATTCTGTTCAAGTAAAAGCAGTTGATGCTTATGGTAATAGGTCAGGTTTAAGTGGGGCACAATCTATAAGTACAGGTGCTTATCCTGAAGCTATTAGAAAAATAGATATAGGTACTGGTATTGGGCATTCAAATGGTGGCACAGGTATATTTAAAGCTTCTCCAAATTTTGCAGCAGATTGGACATCTCAAAGTGAATCAGTTGGGCCATTTACTCAGGAATTCATCAATGATATGAAAAAATTTAGCCATATCCGTTTTATGGATGTTTTGGGTACAAATTATAATAAAATTGAAAATTGGAATGATAGAATACAAGCCAATGATCCAAATCAAATACAAAAATACAGCGGTGATTATAAAATCATGGATAAAGATGTGCTATCGTATGAGTGGGCAATATATCTATGTAATGTTACTAATAGAAATATGTGGTTGAATGTACCAGCAAATGCCAATGAAAATTTTATAAGAAGTTTAGCGACACTGGTTAAAAACAATTTAAATTCAAACCTTAAGGTGTATCTTGAAAATGGTAATGAAACATGGGGAGGCTTCAAAGCATTTGATGAATATAAAATTCAAGGACAGAAATCGACTGTTGGGTTTGGTTCAGGTACTATAGCGAGTCATAGATATATGGTCTATAAAACTTTAAATGTATTTAAATGGTTTAAAGCAAATATGGGTACTCAACAAAATAGGGTGATTACTGTATTGGCAGGTCAGATGGCAGAACCTTACGTGTCAAGAAATCATCTTGCGGCTTTAAAAGATCAAACTGTTTATCCTGTAGGTAAAATTAATCCAGACAATGTGATGCCTGATTTGTATGCAGTAGCTCCTTATTTTAATATTGGAGGTGATGCTACTGATGATGGGTATACAAGAATGAAAAAAGATATTGATGTTAAAATTGCTTTAACACAAGAGCATTATAATATTTGGAATCCAGAAAATGTTGAGTTAACATGTTATGAAGGAGGTATCCATGATCATGACGGTATTAGAAGTACCTTTAGTCACGACAAAGGTATATACAATGCGTATTTGTATTATTTAGATCAATTAGCACCGTATTATACAGTTTTCAGTCAATATTCATATACATTCGGAGGTAATAATTCTAATAATTTTGGAGCTATAGATTTTGTAGGGCAACCTTTGGTTGATGCACCAAAAATGCGAGCTTTATTAGACTGGATAGATACTAATAAAAATAATGAACAGGGTAATGTGCCTCCAGTTTTCTTTGGTAACCCTAAGGATATTACCGTGCCTAATGGAGTTACAGATGTTACTTTCTCAGCAGCAGCTTTGGCACCTATTCAAAGTTATGAATGGTATAAAAACAATACCATTATCAATGGTGAGGATAAAAATAAATACACTACAGGTAGAGTGAGTCAATCTGATAGTGGTACGCAGTACAAAACAAAAGCTTTCAATGCACATGGTTCAACGTTTAGTTCAAGTGCTACACTTACAGTTGTTAATCATCATCTTGATATTTCTAAAGCGACAACTGTACCAACTATTGATGGTTCGGTTGATGGTATGTGGAGTAGTATTTCTTCACAAAATATTGCCAATGCAAACAAAGGTACTACCTCTGGTAATGCAGACCTTTCTGGTAATTTTAAAACAACTTGGGATGCCAATAACCTTTATCTATTAGTGCAGGTTACTGATGATATTTTGATAAAAGATGCTACAGGTGCAGATGGTGACAAGTACAATTATGATGGTATTGAAATCTATATCAATGATGACAATGCATACACTGACAGATATAATAATGATGCTCAATTTGTATACAATTGGGAAGGTGGTATTCATAGTTTTAGTGGAGGAAAAACAATTGCAGGTATTCAGGTAGGGCAAAGCAATGTAGCTAATGGTTATATAATGGAAGTAGCAATACCATGGTCTACTTTTGGTGTAACACCACAAAACGGAAGTTTTATAGGTTTTGATGTTATGATTGTAGATAAAGATATTACAGGAGATTCTGATGCTGAAGAAAAAAAGGCATGGCATACCAATGATAATATTTCATGGAGTGACCCAAGAGAATTTGCTTCTGTAAAATTATCAGACGGTACGTCATCAGGGACAGCACCAGTAATTACTTCGCAGCCAATTAATGTGTCAGTAAGTGCAGGTAGCGATGCTACATTTACAGTTACTGCTTCAGGTAGTGGTTTGAACTACCAATGGTTTAAAGGTTCTACTGCTATTAGTGGTGCAACAAGTAATAGTCTAACTATCAGTACTGTTAGTACAGCAGATGTTGGAGATTACCATGT
>CAYRZY010000156.1:0-7599 GCA_964428855.1 uncultured Flavobacteriaceae bacterium | reverse complement strand
AAAAGAATTTAGATTTAGTTTCTGGATGGAAAAAGAAACGTTTTGATTCTAAAATCAGAAAAAACATTCCTTCAAAGCTTTTTAATGCAGCCGCCAGAAAAACTTCTGGTTTGCATTTACATGATTTTAATTGTGGCCTTAAAGCCTATAGAAATGAAGTGGTGAAAAACATAGATGTCTTTGGCGAAATGCATAGATATATTCCTGTATTAGCAAAAAACGCAGGCTTCACAAAAATTGATGAAAAGGTAGTACAACACCAAGCTCGTAAATACGGAACTACCAAATTTGGCATGGATAGATTTATAAACGGTTTTTTAGATTTAATCACCATTTGGTTTTTATCAAAATTCGGAAAACGTCCAATGCATTTATTTGGTTTACTCGGTAGTATTGTGTTTTTTATTGGGTTTTGTTTTGCTTTCTACTTAGGTGTTGACAAACTATTCCTCAATCCTACAGGTAGATTAATTACAGACAGACCTCAATTTTATATTTCATTAATAGCCATGATTATTGGTACACAATTATTTTTAGCAGGCTTTTTAGGTGAGCTTGTTTTAAGAGGAAAAGGCACTAATAATCGCTATAAAATTAGTGAAAAAGCGAACCTATAATTTAAACATATTTATAACGTTTACATAAAATACAATATCATTTTATAACCGTTAAAATGATTAACTTTACACTATGAATAAAGAACAAGTACTACAAAATGCAACGAGTTGGTTAAATGATACATTTGACAATGAAACACAACAAAAAGTACAAGATTTAATTAGCAATGACCCTGATACTTTACTAGATAGTTTCTATAAAAACATGGAATTTGGCACTGGTGGTATGCGTGGCGTAATGGGCGTAGGCACCAATAGAATTAACAAATACACATTAGGTAGAGCTACTCAAGGTCTAGCCAACTATCTTAGGTTGACATTTCCTGAAAAAGAATTGAAAGTAGTTATTGCTTATGATTGCAGGCACAACAGCAAATTATTTGCTAAGGTTGTTGGAGGTGTTTTAACGGCTAATAATATCAAAGCCTTTGTCTTTGATGATTTAAGAACTACTCCTGAACTTTCTTTTTCTGTTCGTCATTTAGGTTGTGATGCTGGTATTGTACTGACTGCATCTCACAATCCGCCAGAATACAATGGCTATAAAGTATATTGGAATGATGGTGGACAAATAGTACCACCTCACGATAAAAAAATTATTCAGCAAGTAAATTCTGTAAAGTTTTCTGAAATTAATTTCAAAGCAAATGATAAATTGTTGACAACTATTGGTGAAGAAGTTGACGCTGTTTTTCATAAAGCTTGTGTAGATAACGGGAATTTCAATACTCCTAACAAAGAAAATTTAAAAATTGTTTTTACCTCATTACACGGCACTTCAATCATGTCAATTCCTCATGTGTTGAAAATGGCAGGTTATACTGATGTACATATTGTGGAAAAACAACGTAAGCCTGATGGTGACTTTCCTACGGTTAAATCGCCCAACCCTGAAGAACCTGCTGCACTAAAAATGGCAACTGACTTGGCTGAAAAAATTGGAGCGGATATTGTTATTGGTACAGATCCTGATTCAGATAGATTAGGTATTGCTGTAAGAGATTTGAATGGTAAAATCAAACTTTTAAATGGCAATCAGACCATGGCAGTAATGACAAATTTTTTAATAAAACAATGGCATCAAAGTGGACGATTAAATGGAAAACAGTTTGTAGGATCTACCATTGTTTCTACAGATTTGGTAAAAAATATTGCTCAACGCTATAATGTTGAAACCAAAGTAGGACTCACAGGATTTAAATGGATTGCCAAAATGATTCGCGACGCTGAAGGCACTCAAGAATTTATTGGTGGTGGTGAAGAAAGTTTTGGTTATATGGTTGGTGATTTTATTCGTGATAAAGATGCGGTAACCGCTACCTTATTGGCTTGTGAAATTGCTGCAAATGCTAAAAACAATAGCTCAACTTTTTATAAAAAATTACTTAATCTCTATATGAAACATGGTTTTTATAAAGAGTATCTTATTTCTATTGTAAAAAAAGGAATGGACGGAGCTGAACAGATCAGCCAAATGATGTCTGACCTCCGTAAAAACCCTATAAAAGAACTAGACGGTTCTCCTGTAGAATTTTTATACGATTATGAATCTTCTGTTTGTCTGAATTTATTGACAGAAGAAAAATCAACTATTGATTTACCAACATCTAATGTGCTGATTTATCAAACTACTGACGGTACTAAAGTCGCAGCAAGACCAAGTGGTACTGAACCTAAAATCAAATTTTATTTTAGTGTGAATCTTCCTCTTGAAAAAACTGAAGATGAAGTTGTTGTTGATAAACTACTAAGTCAAAAGATTGATAGAATCATAAAAGAGATGCAACTAAATTAATTAATGGAGTATTTCAAAAAAATAATACGTTTTGCTATTCCCTATAAAAGATATGCCTATTTAAATATTTTCTTTAATATTTTATATGCACTTTTTTCTGCTCTGTCATTTATGGCATTGATACCCATGCTTGATGTATTATTTTTAAAAGATACTGTAAAGGTTACTAAAAAACCCATTTATCAAGGTATTAGTGAAATTAGTAGCTACGGTAAAGATTATCTGAATTACTATATTTCATCAGTTGCTGGTGACGACCCACAAAAAGCATTAATTATTGTTATTGGGCTTGTGATATTCTTATTTTTCTTTAAAAATATTTTCAATTACTTAGCCATGTATTTTATTACATTTTTAAGAAATGGAGTCTTAAAAGATATCAGAAATGAATTGTATAGTAAAACGATTGACTTGCCTCTCTCCTATTTCTCTGAAAAACGAAAAGGAGATATTATGGCAAGGATAGGTACTGATGTTTTAGAGATTCAACATTCCTTTTTATCGGTGTTAGAATTACTATTCAGAGAACCTTTAACTATCCTTTTTACCATTATTTTTATGCTGATGATTAGCGTAAAACTTACCTTGTTTGTATTTATCTTTATACCTGTTTCTGGATTCGTAATTTCATTAATCGGAAAAAGTTTAAAGAAAAGATCAGATAAAGTACAAAGTGAGCAAGGTTATTTTTTATCATTACTTGAAGAAACATTGGGTGGGTTGCGTATCATTAAAGGCTTTAATGCAGAAGATAAATTCAATCAAAGATTTCAAGAATCTACCTCTAGATTCAATAAATATTCAAATAGCTTATTAAACCGAACCAATTTAGCCAAACCAACTAGTGAATTTTTAGGTATTGCGGTCATTGCAGTGCTGTTATGGTATGGAGGTTCAATGGTGCTTTCTGAAGGTACGCTTGAAGGTAGTTCGTTTATTGCCTATATGGGATTGGCATATAATATTTTAACACCTGCAAAAGCAATTTCTAAGGCCAGTTATGGTATTAAAAAAGGGAATGCTGCAGCGGAAAGAGTACTTGAAATTATAGAAACTAAAAACCCTTTAAAGGATAAAGACGATGCCATAATAAAACAAGGTTTTGATAGTGAAATAAAGTTTGAAAATATCTCATTTAAATATGAAGATACTTATGTGCTAGAAGATTTCTCTTTAACAATCTCAAAAGGAAAAACGGTAGCTTTAGTAGGACAATCTGGTAGCGGAAAATCAACTTTAGCCAATTTAATTACACGTTTTTACGATGTAGATAAAGGTAAGATTACCATTGACGGAATTGACATTAAAGAGTTGACAAAAAAATCATTACGAGAACAATTAGGTCTTGTAACTCAAGATGCTATTCTTTTTAATGATTCTATAAAAAACAATGTCTTATTAGGGGCTACTGATTTAAATGACGAAAAAGTAATTGAAGCTTTAAAAATTGCCAATGCTTACGAGTTTGTAAAAGAATTACCCAAAGGCATAGAGACCAATATTGGTGATGGTGGCAACAAGCTTTCTGGCGGACAAAAACAACGTTTAAGCATTGCTAGAGCAGTATTGAAGAACCCTCCAATTCTTATTTTAGACGAAGCTACTTCTGCTTTAGATACAGAGTCTGAACAATTGGTTCAAAAAGCTTTAGAACACTTGATGGAAAATAGAACTTCTTTGGTTATTGCTCATCGTTTATCAACCATACAGAAGGCAGATACTATTGTTGTCATGAAAAAAGGAAAAATAATTGAACAAGGTAAACATGACGAATTACTAGCCTTAAAAGGTGATTATTTTAAGCTGGTGACGATGCAATCATTATAATTCAAGATAATACAGAACAAAATACACCATGAACATTATAAAAGGTTTACAATGGCGATATGCTTGCAAAAAATTTGATGAAAATCAAATTATTCCTGATGAAAAAATTAAAATCATTAAGGAAGCTTTTAATTTGACGGCTACCTCTTTTGGCTTACAGCCAATTAAAATGATCCTCATTAAAAACAAAGAATTACAAGCAAAACTAATGGCTCATTCGTACAACCAACAACAAGTGAGTACAGCCTCTCACCTATTGGTTATTTGTATTGATAAGGATACTAGTCCGCAAGACATTGATGCTAATTTTGAGAGAGAAAAAGAAATAAGAGGTACTTCTGAAGAAGTAATTGCTTCTTTTAGAAAATTTTTAAAGGATACATATGCGAACAAATCCTTAGAAGAGAAGCAGCAATCTGCTATTTACCAAGCCTATATAGTTCTTGGTAATTTAATGACAGTTTGTGCTTTAGAAAAGATTGACAGTTGTCCAATGGAAGGTTTTAGCCCTGACAAATACAATGAAATTTTAGATTTAGAAAATAAAAATTTAAAAGCGGTCTTGCTCCTACCTATCGGATATAGAGCAGAAGACGACTTTATGAGCAAACTAAAAAAAGTAAGAAAACCATTAACAGATATGGTGATAGAGATTGGGAATTAATAACTGAAACTTACTGAGAATAAAGAGTCCCGAAGTTTCGGGAGATAAGAGACAAAAGACTTAAGACTTTTGAATACATAACAAAATTTTAAAACAATGAACACAGAAATAAGAAACCTAGAACCAACAGCTTTATGGAATAATTTTGCTGATTTAAATGCAGTACCAAGAGCTTCAAAAAAAGAGGAAAGAGTTATTCAGTTCATGGTTGACTTTGGCAATAAATTGGGTTTAGAAACTCAAGTAGACAATGTTGGGAATGTCATTATCAAAAAGCCTGCAAGTAAAGGCATGGAAAATAGAAAAACGGTTGTGATGCAATCGCATTTAGACATGGTTCATCAAAAAAACAACGACACTAATTTTGATTTTGATACTCAAGGAATTGCAATGATTATTGAAGAGGGTTGGGTAAAAGCAAAAGGCACAACCTTAGGTGCTGATAACGGCTTAGGTGTAGCAGCTATTATGAGTGTTTTAGAAAGTGATAGTATTGTTCACCCAGCAATAGAAGCATTATTCACTATTGATGAAGAAACAGGTATGACTGGTGCAATGGGCTTAGAAGCTGGTTATTTGTCTGGTGAAATATTACTTAATTTAGATACTGAAGATGATGATGAAATTGGTGTAGGTTGTGCTGGTGGTATTGACATTACTGCAACAAAATCTTACACCCCACAAACTACCGAAGAAGGTGTTGCTGCTTATAAAATTACAGTAAAAGGATTACAAGGAGGTCACTCTGGGATGGATATTCACAGAGATTTTGGCAATGCCAATAAAATGATGAATCGGATTTTATATGCTCTTAAAGAAATATCATCAATCTCAAAAATTGATGGAGGTAGCCTACGAAATGCTATTCCAAGAGAGAGCAATGCAAACATAACAACTAACAATACTGAGGTTTTAGAAGACGAATTTTACGGTATCGCCAAACAGATTATCGATGAATATACACCTATAGAAAAAGACTTAGAAATCACTTTAGAAGAATGCTTGGCTCCTGAACATGTATTGCCAAAAAAAGAACAAGATCTCTTATTAAAAGCTATTTACACAACACATAATGGTGTTTTCAGAATGAGTCCTGACATTGCCGATTTGGTAGAAACCTCAAATAATGTAGCTAGAATTTTAGTAAAAGACGGTTCTATCAAAATTGCCTGCCTCACTAGAAGCTCTGTAGAATCTGGCAAAGACAATTTGGCTAACACTATAAAATCAGGTTTTGAATTGGCTGGTTTTTCTGTTGACCTTTCAGGTTCTTATCCAGGTTGGAAACCAAACCCGACCTCAAATATTTTAAAAGTACTAGACAAAACTTATCAAAAATTATTTGATGATAAACCAACCATTATGGCTTGTCATGCTGGTTTAGAATGTGGTATTTTAGGAACAAATTATCCTGAAATGGATATGATTTCTTTCGGCCCAACCATTAAAGGAGCTCACTCCCCTGATGAAAGAGCAAATATCAAATCCTCTCAAAAGTTTTGGAAATATGTATTGGAAATTTTAAAGGATATTCCTGTAGAATAATGGTGTAACGTTTAGTATATGGCAAATAGGGCAGTAGAAAGCAAAAAACTTTCAAGTTTGCACTGAGCCACATTTTTATATTTTGTTTTTAACTTATTCATCTTAAAAGCCAAATTAAAAATTTGGCGGTGTTTGTAAATAGCTCTGAACTTTCGTTAACCACCGAACGCCCTATTTGCTATATACCGTGTTAGGTTTAGTTATTCTTTACTTTACAAACGTGAAGAAAGTTAGTATTATATAGATAAAGATTTGTTCCATCATAATCAAACAGTAAATGGTTTTTCTTTTCTGGTCCTAAATTTTGTTTTGCAGTTAAGGATATGTCAAATTCAATTTTCTGATCTTCAACATTGTAGAAATACAATTTATTTTTCTTTTGTCTCGAATGTAAAATGAAATAATTTGAATTTTCAGCAAAAATACCAAGTCCTTCTTCAACGGTCAGTGTTTTCACTTCCATGTTTTTTGGGTTTAATATTCCAATCTCGCTAAATTCAAAGTTTGGACCACTTTTTAATCGGGTTACACTTCCTCCAACAGAATATGCTTGTAAGTTGTGATTTTTGGGTTTAAACGTATTAATACCTAACCATTCGCTCTCTGGATATTTTGAGTTGTACGTTTCTGGGAAAGCAGAAAGAGGGAGTTCAATTAGTTTATCCCATTTAGCCTTGAGTTTAACTTTACCTATTCCCCAATTTTTTCGTTCTGTTATCTCCAGTTGACAGAAGTATCGAGCAGAAAAACCATATCTACTTGGTTCTTCTAATCCAAACCATAATTCAGTAGTCTCATAATCATATGCACCAAACTTTGGATGATAAAATCTGTCATGAGAATCCACAGGGAATGGATTCTCAGTTTTTATTACAATTGGGTTGTTATCAATATTCTCCCACAACACTAGTGTATTTGTCCTATTCAGGATACCAAATCCAGTTTTATATTTGAACATACATTGATAATAGTTGCCTTTATCAAGTTCTGGTAAATCTTCAAGTCGAATAGATTTTATTAATTCCCCTTTTTTATAAAAATCAATAATAGAACTCTCTTGGTATTTCCAGTTAAGAATTGATATAATACCATCATCTAAAACTAATACTTTGAAGATTTTGTATCCTTCTCTAGGCTTAAATATTTCTTTT
>CAYRZY010000155.1:0-7630 GCA_964428855.1 uncultured Flavobacteriaceae bacterium | reverse complement strand
AAAGATGATGAGTGTCCTGAAGTATTCGGTCTTGAAGCTTTCAATGGCTGTCCTGATACAGATGGTGACGGTATCAAAGATTCTGAAGATGCATGTCCTGAAGTTGCTGGTTTGGCTGCTTTAAACGGTTGTCCTGATGCTGATGGTGATGGTGTTGCTGATAAAGATGACCAATGTCCAAACGATGCTGGTACAGCCGCAAACAATGGTTGTCCTGATGCTGACGGTGATGGCGTATATGATAAAGATGATGAATGTAAAGATGTTGCTGGTCCTGCTGAAAACAAAGGTTGTCCTTGGCCAGATGCAGATGGTGACGGTGTATTTGACAAAGATGATAACTGTGTGAATGAAGTAGGTCCTCCTTCTAACCAAGGTTGTCCAGAAAAAGTTATTACTGAAGAAGCTAAAGCTAAATTAGATAAATTTGCAAAAGCTATCTATTTCAACAGTGGTAAAACTACATTTAGAGTAGGTGTTTCTGAAAAATTAGATTTAATTTCTGACATCATCAAAGAATTTAAAGATTCTAATTTCAGCATAGATGGTCATACAGACAGTCAAGGTTCTGCTAAATTGAATCAATCATTATCTGAAAAAAGAGCTAAAGCAGTATTAGATTACTTAGTTGGTAAAGGTATTGCAGCTAACAGATTAGGTTCTAAAGGTTTTGGTGAAGACAATCCTATTGCTAAAAATACAACTAGCAAGGGTAGAGCTAAAAACAGAAGAGTTGAAATCAACTTAGCTAAATAATATAAAAATTAATAAATTTTTAAAAGCCACGCTTAATGCGTGGCTTTTTTTATTTGTAACTTTGCTATATGCAGAGTTTTTTAAATAATGTTATTAAAGACATCCTATCTAAGGCAGAAAATATTTCTGACCTCACCTTTATTTTACCTAGTAAACGAGCTGGTATTTTCTTAAAAAAAGTAATTAAATCTTCTTTATACCAAACAACAATACTTCCAGAAATTAAAAGTATTGAAGAATTTATTGGAGAACTGTCTAACATCAATTCATTAGATACAATTACATTAATCTTTGAATTCTATAGAATCTATCAAAAAACAACTCCTAAAGATAAAATTGAAACTTTTGATAATTTCTCAAAATGGGCTCCGCTGCTTTTACAAGATTTTAATGAAATTGACAGACACTTAATAGACCCAAGTTATATATTTTCTTATTTAACTGATGTAAAAAGGATAGAAGAGTTATTGAAGGGTGAGCAAAAAACGGACTTAATACAAAATCAGATTCAGTTTTTTGAAAAATTTGAAAGTTATTACAATGCTCTGTATTCACATCTACTAGAAAATAATGTTGGCTATCAAGGGTTACAGTATCGAGAAGCAACAAAGAACATACAACAATACATCAACAATACAGATAAAAAGATTGTTTTAGTCGGTTTTAACGCGTTAAACAAAGCTGAAGAGGTCTTATTTGAAAATCTTTTAAATAGTGGTTTAGCAACTATTTATTGGGACATTGATAAATATTTCTATAACAATAACCATAGTGCTTCAACATTCATTAAAAAGTATGAAAAAAAATGGAATCATTTTAACAAGCATCCATTTACATGGATAAGTGATAATTTTTCTTCAAAAAAGAATATTGAAATTATAGGGACTCCAAAAAACATCTCTCAATTAAAATATACAGGAGAAATTCTAAACCAAATTAAAGCTTCTACAGAAAATTTTACCGATACAGCATTAATTTTAGCAGATGAATCATTGTTGATAGCCTCATTAAATTCATTACCAAAAAGTGTTGAGAATGTAAATATTACGATGGGGTATGATCTTAAGAACATTCCTTTGTCAAATCTATTTGAACAACTATTCAAACTACATATCCATAATAAAAAAGATGCCTTTTATTATAAAGAAGTGCTAGCGATACTTAATCACTTTGCTTTTAAATCCGTTTTAAAAGAAAATACAACCATCAATAATTTAATATATAGAATCGCTTCAAACAACTACACCTATCTTACCAAGTCAAGTATTTTAAAACTAAGCAACTTTGATGCAGAGCTAGAATCTGTTACTTTCTTATTTGACAATTGGCAAAACAATGCCACTACTGCTATTGACAATTGCCTTCTGTTTATTAATTTAATTTTAGAGAAAACAGAGCAAAACCAACTTGAAAAAGAATACCTCTATCGTTTTTATACTGTATTTCAACAACTTTCTAACCTAAATAAAGAATTTGGATATATAAAGGATATTAAAACACTTAATCAGTTCTATTTGAATTTAATAAAGAACGAGAAATTATCCTTTAAAGGTGAGCCTTTGTCTGGTTTACAAATTATGGGTGTACTAGAAACTAGAGTGCTCGATTTTAAGAACTTGATTATTACTTCTGTAAATGAAGGCATATTGCCCTCAGGTAAATCTAACAACTCTTTTATTCCTTATGATATTAAAAGAGAAATTGGCTTACCTACTTATCAAGAAAAAGATGCTGTTTTTTCTTATCATTTTTTTAGATTATTACAGCGAGCAGAAAATATTTATTTACTCTATAACACTGAATCTGATAGCTATGGTTCAGGAGAACAAAGTCGGTTTTTAACTCAATTAGAAATTTTCAAAGAGAATGAAGTGAAAAGATTTGTGGTAAGCCCGACTGTACAAAAAACCAACCAAAAATTAAAAGAAATTTCAAAAAATGAAATTGTAACTAATGAACTAAAAGTATTGGCTGAAAAAGGATTTTCAGCTTCTACATTAAACAACTATATTTTAAATCCTTTAGAGTTTTACAAGCAAAAAATCATTCGAATAAAAGAAATTGAAGAAGTAGAAGAAACCATTGCTGCGAACACCTTAGGAACAATTATCCATAAAACTTTAGAAGCTTTTTACAAGCCACATATTGGTGAATTTATTACAAAAGAAATCTTGGCTGAGATGAAAAATACTATTTCAACTGAGGTTAAGAAATGGTTTGAAATAGAGTTTAAAAATGGAAATATCTCGACTGGTAAAAATTTATTAGTCTATAATGTTGCTCAACAATTTGTTTCCAATTTTTTAAAGCAAGAATTAGATGTCCTAAAACAAGGACATCAATTAAAAATAATAGCATTAGAACAATCGTTAGAAATCACATTAAATATTGAAGGCTTCGGTTTTCCAATCCGTTTTATTGGTGAAGTTGATAGAATAGATGAAGTGGATAGTGTTACAAGAATTATTGATTACAAAACAGGAAAAGTAGTGCAAAAAGACTTAAATATTAAAGATTGGAGCCAATTAACAACCGATTATAAAAAATATAGTAAATGTTTTCAAGTACTTTTCTATGCTTTATTATATACAGAATCTAATAGTATTGATTTGGATGTTCATCCCTTAGAAAGTGGTATTGTATCATTCAAAAACTTAAAATCAAGATTTTTAAAAGTAAACAACACAGTAACGTCTAAAGAAGATCTTAGAAATTTTACTGATGAATTAAAACAGTTGATTTTAGAAATTTTTGATGTCAACATTCCTTTTAAGGAAAAAGAATCTCCTTTTACACAATGGTAATCACAAAGAACATAATTATTGACGGTAAACACAACAAGTCAATATTGGTAGATCTGTTTTACAAACAAACCAAAAAAGCGAAACCCATTGTTATTTTTGCACATGGCTATAAAGGATTTAAAGATTGGGGTTGCTGGAATCTCATTGCAGAACAATTTGCAAATCAAAACTTTTTCTTTGTGAAGTTTAACTTTTCTCATAATGGTGGTACAGTAGAACAAGCTATTGACTTTCCAGATTTGGAAGCTTTCGGACAAAATAATTACACCAAAGAGTTAGATGATTTACAATCGGTTATAGATTGGGTTTTGTCTAACCCAGACCTAGAAAATGAAATTAATAAAAAAAATATTACATTAATTGGCCACTCAAGAGGTGGTGGTATTGTAACTATCAAAGCCACTGAAGAATCAAAAATAACACGATTAATTACTTGGGCTTCAATAAGTAATTTTAGCGAAAGGTCTTCTACAATAGGTGATTTAGAACAATGGAAAAAAGACGGTGTTAAATATGTTTTAAACGGAAGAACCAAGCAACAAATGCCACATTATTATCAGTTTTATGAAAATTTTAAAGCCAATGAAATGCGATTAAATATAGAACGTTCAGCTAAAGAAATCGTCATTCCACATTTAATTATTCATGGAACAGGAGATGAGGCAATACATGTTCAAGAAGCTAAAAACCTACATGCTTGGAATCCAAAAAGCGAATTATATTTGATAGAAAATGCAAATCACACCTTTGGTGCAAGCCATCCGTATACAAAAAAAGACTTGCCCAAAACACTTCAAAACTTAGTAACTAAATCAATCGTTTTCGTAAATAAATAAGTGAAACTGACAAAAGTCATGCTTATGTAACAAAAGTGACCTTACCTTTATATCTATATTTTAATACTTGCATCTAAGTATTTTAACTAAAAATAGAGAGGAATAAGTATGACCACATTACTAATCATATTAGCCATAACCATTGCACTTTTTGTTTTGGGAAAATTTACACCAGATATCATTGCGTTATTATCTATGTTAAGTCTGTTTCTATTTGGTGTTTTAGATTTAAAAGAAACATTAAGTGGTTTTAGTAATCCAACAGTTATAATGATTGCCGCTCTTTTTATTATTGGTGAAGGACTTTCTCAAACTGGGTGGACAGCCTTAGCAGGTAGAAAATTTGTAGCATGGGCTGGTAAAAGTGTCCCTCGCTTATTGGTAATTGTTACTATGGGTGCTGGTGTTTTATCAGGTTTTGTTAGCAATACAGGCACCGTAGCGACACTTATGCCTGTAACCATTTCTTCCGCTTGGAAAATTGGCACTATGCCTTCAAAAATATTAATGCCAGTAGCATTTGGTTCAAATACAGGAGGCTTATTAACCTTAACCGGAACACCACCAAATATTATTGTTAGTAATGCATTGATTGATGCTGGCTTTGAAGGATTTTCTTTTTTTGAATTTGGACTGATTGGATTGCCACTTTTAATAATTGCAGTAATGTATTTTAGGTTTTTTGCACATAAATTATTGCCAAACAACAAAACAAATAACAAGCCAGTTGATATAGAATCTACGTTGCATAAATGGATAGAAGGTTATCAAGTCGATAATGATTATTATCGTTTACGTGTTCGGTCTCTATCTCCTTTACTCCAAACAAAAATTGAAGATTGGCAATTTGAAAAACAATTTAATATTTCCATTATCCGAATAAAAAGAAGGCATCCTAGCATAGTAAAAAAAATAAAACCTTTTATAGAATTTCCTGCACCAAATACTGAATTCTTATATCACGATATTATAACTGTAAAAGGAGAAACGGAAGCTATTAATAGAATAATGATTAAATTTAGATTAGGATTACTCCCTCTTGAGCCCATAAGAGATGAATTAAAACACAACCTAATCAATCAAGAAGTAGGGATGACAGAGGTAATCGTTACACCAAAATCTTTCTTAGTAGGTAGAAAAATAAGGCGTGGCAACTATTTTAAAAGATTTGGTATTCAATTATTAGCTGCTTCTAGAAATAGCCAACCTTTACCTGATAAAATAATTACAGTTAAAGCTGGAGATGCTTTTTTATTAAGAGGTACATGGGAAGATATAGAATTGTTAAAAGAACAGCATGAGAATTTTGTAATTTGTGGAAGTCCAGAAGGGATGGCAAAAAATATAGACAACCTTACATCAAAATCATATATAGCATTGGGGGCATTATTGATAATGATTGTGCTATTGGTACTCAAAATTATACCTAGTGCTATTGCTGCATTAATTGCTGCAGGTATTGTACTACTTACCAAATGTGTCCCTATTGCAAAAGCCTATAAAAGCATTAGCTGGATAAGTGTAGTGATGATCGCCGCCATGATACCTATGGGTATTGCCTTACAAAAAACAGGAACAGCTCAAATAATTGCGAATGGTTTGGTAAACTATTTAGGTGCTATTCACCCTATAGTATTGTTAGGTGGTGTGTTTTTAATGACAACTATTTTCAGTCAAGTAATCAATAATTCTGCCACCGCAGTTTTAATGGCTCCAATAGCTTTATTAGCTGCTACAACCTTAGAATTATCTCCAGAACCATTTATGATTGCCGTTGCTATAAGTGCCTCAACAGCATTTTTAACGCCAGTAGGCACAACAACAAATGCTATGGTTATGGGTGCAGGAGCTTATAAATTTAAAGATTATGTGAGGTTAGGAAGTCCTTTATTACTCCTATTTTTTATAATTACATTGACTTTTGTGCCAATAATATGGCCTTTTTAAACTAGAATATAAATTTAAAACTTAAAAAAATGGTAACAATTATTCCAAAAAATTCGAATTTAGAAAAGTACAAACTTAAAAATGTCACTCCACGTTGGAATTTCTCATTTAAAGAACTACAAAAAATTACAGTAGAAAAAGGAATGGGGAAAGAAACTAATAATGGAACATTAGCTATTAATACGGGTAAGTTTAAAGGGAGATCACCCCAAGATCGTTTTATTGTAAAAGATAATTATACAAAAGATAAGGTTTGGTGGGGTAAAATAAACAAACCTATTTCTCCTGAAAATTTTGACCGTTTATACGGTGAAGTTGCAAATTATCTTTCTGGTAAAGAAGTATATGCTAGAGATGCTGCTGTTTGTGCAGATCCAAAATACAAAATGAATGTAAGAACTATAGCAGAATATCCTTGGTCTAATATGTTCACCATCAATATGTTTTTACGTTTAGAAACTGAAGAGTTAGAAAATTTTGAAGAAGATTGGTTGGTGCTTTGTGCTCCAGATTATGAGTGTCCAGACCCTAAAAAATATGGCATCCGCCAAGGAAATTTTTCGATATTAAATTTTCCCAAAAAAATTGCTTTAGTAGGAGGTTCTGGATATACAGGTGAAATTAAAAAAGGTATTTTTTCTGCTTTAAATATGATCTTACCTACTGATAAAAACGTATTACCCATGCACTGTTCTGCAAATGTTGGTGATGATGGGGATACTGCTATTTTCTTTGGATTATCAGGTACAGGAAAAACAACCTTATCAGCAGATCCAAATCGTAAATTAATAGGAGATGATGAGCATGGGTGGACAGCAGAAGACAGAATTTTTAATTTTGAAGGTGGTTGCTATGCTAAAGCCATCGATTTATCTGAAGAAAATGAACCTGATATTTATAGAGCTATAAAACCTGGGGCTTTGTTAGAAAATATTGTTATGGATGAAAACGGCATAGTTGATTATTCTGATATTTCTCTCACACAAAACACACGTGTTAGTTACCCGATTTATCATATTGATAATATCCAAACACCATCATATGGTGATAACCCAAAAAACATCTTCTTTTTAACTGCTGATGCTTTTGGAGTACTTCCTCCTGTTTCTAAATTAACACCAGGGCAAGCTGCCTACCATTTTATTTCTGGTTATACGGCTAAAGTTGCAGGTACTGAAGCAGGCATTAACGAACCTGTACCTTCATTTTCTGCCTGTTTTGGAGCTCCTTTTATGCCATTACATCCAACTGTATATGCAGAAATGTTAAGTAAAAAAATGCAAGATG
>CAYRZY010000154.1:0-7638 GCA_964428855.1 uncultured Flavobacteriaceae bacterium | reverse complement strand
AGGAAATACTGGCGTAGAATTATTACAAGGTAATAATACCAAAATTTTTATAACGAATGTACAAGGAGGCTACCTAGTAAACCCAACGACCAATTTAAGGTTGTTTGGCGGCTTGACTTTTAGAAACTTTGACCCAACTCAACCCACAACAAGTTTTAATAAAAAATCTACCACTTGGTTTACCATTGGTTTAAAAACTGATCTTTTTAACAACTATTTTGATTTTTAGGATGAATTAATAGTATGAATAAACTTTTCTTTATACTATTTTTTATCAGCTTAGTTTCTTTCTCTCAAAAAGAGAATCATTCATCCTTACAAGTAGAATACCTTAACGGAAACATTCTTAGCCATAAAAAGAAAATATCTCATTTGGCAATTAGTCATCCAAAAGGACTTATACTAAGTTGGAATCATAAGAGCTCTCCTGAAAACAAAAAACTGGCCGCTTACAATCATCCAAATTGGGGAGTTTCTTTTATTTATCAAGATTTTAACAACCCTACTCTAGGCAAAGTCTATGCAGCTCAAATAAACTATTCATTTTATTTTGGCAACAAAGCAAAAAATAATCAATTTTATTTAAAATTAGGACAAGGTATTGCTTATAACACCAATCCGTTTGACCTAGAAACCAACAACAAAAATAATGCCTTTGGCTCACATTTATTGGTCAACAATTCATTGGGTATCAATTATAAAAGAAAGAAAATATTTAATGCTTTTGATGCCAATATTGGCCTGATGATTTCACATTATTCTAATGCTGCAATAAAATCGCCCAACGTAGGTTTGAATGTACTTTCTATAAATACAGGAATCAGTTATAATTTTGACAATCAACATCCAATTAACTATACTGCATCCGATAAGGATTCTAAAAATCATTATCAGAAAGAGCCTGTGAAATTCAACTTTCAATTAAGTGGAGGCGTAAATAGCTCTGGTAATATTGGCGATAAACAATTCCCTTTTTATGTTGGTACAATTTATGCTGATAAGCGATTGAACAGAAAAAGCATCTTACAGTTTGGTAGTGAAATATTTTTTTCGAAATTCCTAAAAGAACTCATTGCATATAATTCGGTGGCTTTTCCTGAACGTAATGAAGATGGTAAAGCCGATTATAAACGAGTTAGCTTATTGATTGGTCACGAATTAGATATTGATAATTTTTCTATTATTACTCAACTTGGGTATTACATATATTACCCTTATCCGTATGAAACAAGATATTATGAACGTGTTGGCGTAAAAAAATATTTTAGTAAAAAGTGGTTTGCAATAGCATCAATCAAAGCCCATTTATTTATTGCAGAATCTATTAATGTCGGAATAGGAATTAGACTATAATCTTCTTTGAGGGCTTTTAACTACCCAAAGAAATTGTTAGTGAAATAATACAAAAAATGACAAAAACAATCTTATACATTACCATCTTACTCCTTCTTTTTGGGTGTACTGACAATACCTCTGATTGTTTATCTGCTGCTGGAAACACAACGACTAAAACGATTGTCTTAACAGATTTTTCTAACGTAATTTTTTATGAAGGCATTGAACTAGAAATAAAGCAAGGCTCAGAAAATAGTCTTCAAATTTATTATGGTAAAAACTTAATTGATAATGTTTCTACTACTATAGAAAACGGACTTTTAAGTATCCACAATTCCTATTGTAACTTGATAAGAGATGTTGAACCCGCAAAAATAGTATTGACAGCAATTGATATTTCTGAGATTAGAAATGCCTCACAATTTTCAGTTTTTAGCAACGAAATTATCAGATTCAACTCCTTAACTTTAATTTCTGAAAATCACAATGATAACTATGTAAATGTAGGTGATTTCAACTTACTTATTGAAAATCAAAACCTGAACATCATCTCTAATAATGTATCAAATTTTAAGATTACAGGAAGCACAGAGAACCTTTTTGTTGGCTTTTATGCAGGTGAAGGTAAATTTAAGGGTGAAAATTTAATCGCACAAAATGTTGATATTTTCCACAGAGGAATAAATGAACTCATTGTGCATCCTACACAACAAATTACTGGTGAAATACGAAGTACAGGCAATGTAATTTCGGTCAATAAACCTCCAATAATTGAAGTTAAAGAATTCTATACGGGAACGTTGATTTTTAGATAATTAAAACCTCTCGAAATTGTCAGAATTAGCTATCGATTTGTGATTAAAAATAAAAATTAATTCCAGCTTTAATTCCAAATTTTGTAGCATTTGGTAATTCTCTATAATTACCTCTGTACAATAAATCTACTCGTAGTATTTTAAAGATATTACCTACACCAACATGGTATTCATAATAAGGTTTTGTAGGTGCTTTACCATTCAGATCAAATACATTTAAGTCTATGTTTTTTTGTGATAAGGATCCTACTACGGTACGAACCCCAACCAATTCCCGTAAATTTAATTTTCTCAATAAAGGTATCCTGGAAAAAATTCTACCATTAAAATTATGTTCAAGATGAAGTGTAGCATATTGGTCTGTTACAAATTCATAATAGTCTAACAAATCAAAGGTACGAGCAGACATAATCAACGTTTGATTACCTGGCACTACATCTAATAAAGTAAGTGGTACAGCACCAAAGGTTTTACCTACTTCAATGACATATTTTAGTTTACCTAAACCTCCCATTAAAATACGGTGACTATAAAACAATTGCAACTTATCAAAATCGAAATCGCTATCAAATGCACCTTTCAGACCTTTAGTATAACTTAAATAAATTATAGGGAATCGTTGTGAATTACTTACGCTCCTTTCAACACCAAAACCTACATTTTTTCTTCCTGGTGTAAATCGTAAAGAAACTTCAACCTCAGCTTGGTTTAAATTAGAATGTACAAAGCCTTTCTCATCATAATAGCCAATATCAAATAAATCTGGTGCGGCAGATTCCATTGTTTTGTAAGTTCCGCTTAACTTTAAATCTAAATTTTTAATAGGTTCAAAACTTATGGCAGCATTACCGAATTTTAAATTGGTCAATCTAAAGTTTTCACCCCTTGTAAAGAAGGCTGTAGAATTAAAATTACTACTCAGCACATCATTAGACGTTGTTAAACTAACTCCAACTTGTTCAACATCTTTTCTATAACCCGCAGAAAGAATTACTCTATTTCTTTTACCCACCAGCCATTTTCCAGACAAACCATATTTTATTTTTTGATCTTGAAAACCATAGGCCATAAAACCTTGTAAACGCCAGGTATCGTTTTGCGAAAAATAAGTTCTACCTCCTATTCTAATCCGTGTTCCTTCTACATCATTACTACCAAAAGTTGAAAAAATTGGACCCAAATCAAAGCCATCAAACATTTCCCAATAACCACTGGCCAACGTTGCTGTCAAATTGTACAACTGTTTAAATTTCCTATTTGTTTTAAGTGTATCTAACATTCTATATACCCCCACTTCATCATCATTTAATTTTTCTAATCTATTCTCTTTCCAATATTCATCTGGTTTATTAAACACTTCTTCTTTATAAACATCTACTTGTTTTTTATAAAACTTCTCATCACGAGTTTTATCAAAATCATAATTATTAAAAAGTGTAGTTCTTCTACCATAAACTCCTTTAGATTTATCTTTTTTATTTAAAGAAAAATCAGACATCATATGATCTCTCTTTAGTAAAAAGACAGAATCACTCAGCACGTCAAATTCTTGTGCTACATAGATCTCTTTAACCCAGTTTATATTTGCACTTCTGGTGGCATTCATTTCTATTTCTTTAACAGCAAACGTGGTGTCATTCACCCAAAAATCTCCCTTAAAGGTCAATTCATTTTTCCGTCTCGGATAAAATACAATGTTATAACACCATTTATCTTCTATATAAGCACTATCGGTCAATACATAATTATAAACTGAAGGCCCTGTTCTAGAAAGTGGACTCGTAAAACTTTTGTCAAAAAACTTTAAATAATTATCATAAATATTATAATCAACATACAATTGTTTTACAAATTCTATGAGCTGTTGATTACTCTCAAATCCAGAATTTTTATTTGCAACTAGTTCTTCTCTGAATTTTTTACTTGGTTTATTTTTACCATAGGTTTTGTACATGGCTTCATTGATAAAAATTGGCAAATAAGGTTTGCCAGTAACACTAGAAGTATCTACTTTATCAAAGATAAACTCCATACCTTTAAAGAGTTTTTTCTTCTTGAATTTTTCGTTAATGTTGTTTAAATCAAACTCTATTTTTTCGTATTTATCATATTCATATTGTGGATACATATGAACACCATTTCTATGCTTTTTTGCCCAAATTTTTCTTAGAATTGCTATTGCAGGATTCCCTTTCTTTTTTACTTTACCAGAATACACGACAACTTCATCTAAGCCTGCACTATCCTCTATTAAAACTATTTTAAGATTAAAATTTCTTGATTTTAGCTGTATTGTTTTTTTCTCATACCCTATAAAGGATATCATTAATTCTTTATACGAATTTTCTGATTCAATGTAGAATTTTCCATTTTCGTCTGAAACCGTACCAACGGTAGTCCCTTTAAAGATTAAATTCGCAAAAGGTACTGGTTCGTTTTGCTCATCGACGATAACACCACCAACTTTAACTTGAGAATAAACGACTGAGCTGATAAATAAAAATAAGAGGATAAAGTGTTTCAATTTTTTTAGAGTTTTAAATGTTAAATGAAAAAACCTTTTACAAGGTATTCGTAAAAGGTTTATTCATTACAATTTTGATGCCAATTATTTATACATTACAGATTTTACAGCCTTGACAACATCATTCACATTTGGCAACCACTCTTCTAATAAGACAGGTGAGTAAGCTGCTGGTGTATCTGCTGTAGTGATACGCTGTATTGGTGCATCTAAATAATCGAATACTTGTTCTTGTACTTGATACGTAATTTCTGAAGAGACACTTGCAAAAGGCCAAGCTTCTTCTAGAATTACCAATCTATTTGTTTTTTTAACTGATTTAAATATTGCCTCAAAATCTAATGGTCTTACAGTACGTAAATCAATAATTTCAACTGAAATTCCTTCTTCCTGAAGGATGTCAGCAGCTTTATAAGCTTCTTTTATTATTTTTCCGAAAGAGACAATAGTAACATCTGTTCCTTCTCTTTTAATGTCAGCAACACCGATAGGTAATACATATTCTCCGTCAGGCACTTCACCTTTATCTCCATACATTTGCTCTGATTCCATAAAAATTATAGGATCATCATCTCTGATGGCTGCTTTTAATAATCCTTTTGCATCATACGGATTTGAAGGTACAATTACTTTTAGACCAGGCGTATTGGCAAACCAATTTTCAAAGGCTTGTGAATGCGTAGCTCCTAATTGTCCTGCAGATCCTGTTGGCCCTCTAAAAACGATAGGACATGGAAACTGACCACCTGACATTTGTCTAATTTTTGCCGCATTATTAATAATCTGATCTATCCCTACCAAAGAGAAATTAAAAGTCATATACTCAACAATAGGTCTATTACCCGTCATTGTTGATCCGATAGCAATACCAGCAAAACCTAATTCTGCAATTGGCGTGTCTATTACTCGTTTCGCTCCGAATTCATCTAACATTCCTTTTGAGGCTTTATAAGCTCCGTTATATTCGGCAACTTCTTCTCCCATTAAGTATACTGATTCATCACGACGCATTTCTTCACTCATTGCTTCACAGATAGCTTCTCTAAATTGAATTGTTCTCATTTTGTATTAGGTGTCAATTATTGAATGCAAAAATAGAAAATAAAGACCAATTAAATAAACCTTGCTTCAACTATTTTACTATGCGTGCATAGTAAATTGAAAAAAATGTTGTACCTTCGCTAAGTGTATTAAACACATCCATTTAATAGAAAAAATACATAAAAAATGAAAATATTAGTTTGTATAAGTCATGTTCCTGATACCACTTCTAAGATTAATTTTACAGAAGGTGATTCAAAATTTGACACCAATGGCGTTCAATTCGTAATCAATCCTTATGATGAATTTGTATTGACAAGAGCCATGTGGTTTAAAGAAAAACAAGGAGCTACTGTGACTGTAATAAATGTAGGAAATGCATCTACTGAACCAACACTTCGTAAATCATTAGCCATTGGTGCTGATGATGCTATTCGTGTAAACACTGAAGCAACTGACGGATATTTTGTTGCAAAACAGATTGCCGAAGTTGTAAAAAACGGAGAGTATGATTTAGTGCTGGCAGGTAGAGAATCTATAGATTATAACGGTGGAATGGTACCTGCAATGCTTGCAGCTACTTTAGATTTCAATTTCATCAATGCTTGTATTGGCTTAGAAATTAACGGTACAAATGTAACAGCAACTAGAGAAATTGACGGAGGTCAAGAATCATTAAGCACCAATTTACCTTTAGTAATTGGAGGTCAAAAAGGAATTGTGGAAGAGAAAGATTTACGTATCCCTAATATGAGAGGTATCATGATGGCTCGAAAAAAACCTTTAACTATTGTTGAACCTGTAGCAACTGATGCTGCAACTTCTTCAAAAAACTTTGAAAAACCTGCACCAAAAGGTGCTGTAAAATTAGTTGACGCTAATAATATTGGTGAATTGGTAGATTTATTACACAATGAAGCAAAGGTGATTTAGCTATCAAACTATAGTCTTTAGTCATTTTGGACTATTGACAAAATAAAAAATATTAATTGTCGTTTTTTGGCAAAACACCAAAGACAAACGACCAAAGACCAAAATAAAATGTCAATATTAGTATTCGCCGAATCATCGGAAGGAAAATTTAAAAAAAGTGCATTAGAAGTGGTTTCTTACGGAAAAGAACTCGCCTCTCAAATGCAAACAAATCTAGTTGTAATAACCGCTTTTGCTGAAGATACTAGTGAATTATCTAAGCATGGAGCAGAAAAAATATTAATAGGTAAAAGCAACAATCTTAAAACAGCTGACGCTTCAGTTTGGGCAGATTTTATTGTAGCTGCATCAAATCAAGAAGACGCATCTGTAGTTGTATTTGACTCAAGTGCTAATGGCACATATGTCGCACCAATGGTTGCTGCAAAGCTTCAAGCTGGGTTTACTTCAAATGTTGTAGCAACACCAACCTCTACAGCTCCGTTTACAGTAAAGCGTAAAGCCTTTTCTAATAAAGCCTTTAATTTTACAGAAATAAAAACAACTAAAAAAGTTATTGGCTTGGCTAAAAACTCTTTTGGAGTAAAAGAAAATCCAACAGAAAGTACAGGTACTGAGTTTTCACCTGAATTAAAAGAAGGTAAAATCAAATTAGAATCTGTTGAAAAATCATCTGGAAAAGTAACCATTGCAGATGCTGATATTGTTGTTTCTGGTGGTAGAGGATTAAAAGGTCCTGAAAACTGGGGAATGATTGAAGAATTAGCTGATATCCTTGGAGCAGCTACTGCATGTTCTAAACCAGTATCTGATCTCGATTGGAGGCCTCATAGTGAGCATGTTGGGCAAACAGGAAAGCCTGTAGCTGCCAATTTATATATTGCTATCGGAATTTCTGGTGCCATTCAACACTTGGCAGGAATCAACTCTTCAAAAGTAAAAGTAGTAATCAATATAGACCCTGAAGCTCCGTTTTTTAAAGCTGCAGAT
>CAYRZY010000153.1:0-7707 GCA_964428855.1 uncultured Flavobacteriaceae bacterium | reverse complement strand
GATGGTGAGAATCTCCCCAAGGCACAAAACCATGAGAAGTCATTAACATAGGTTTAGTTTCTTCACTATACCCATATCCTTTTTCAGGATCTTGTGAAAATACTGGGATAACTCTAAATAACCTACCAGAAGGTAAGCCATAAACAGCTAATTGCCCACTAAAACCGCCCGAAATGAATGCGTAATGAGAATCGAGTTCACCTGGTGCAACATATACTTTTTCAGCAGCATTACCCGCTAAAGCACCTTTATTACTTTTACTACCTTTTTTTTCAGTTGGTGCACAGCTTACTATAAACATAGCAGATAGTGCAAACAGAAAAATTGATTTAATAATTGTTTTCATATTGACTAATAATTGTTGATTAATAATTGTTATTTATCTTTTAATCTAAAATATTCTAAAATTGCTCTAGCATCTTCTTTTGTTAAGCTTTGATTTGCCATTGGACTAAGGTATTCAGCTAGCAATGCTTTTGCTACAGGGTCTTTTTCTACCATTTCTTCAGGATTTATAATCATATTCATAATCCATTCTGGAGAACGTCTTTTAGTAACATCTTTCAAACCAGGGCCTACAAGTCTTTTCTTGAATTTATGACAAGCAGTACAATTGGTTTTATAAAGCTCTTTACCTTTTTCAGCTAATTTTTCATCAATTGCATCTAAGGTTAGGCTTTTAACTGACCCTATTCCTTTATTGTCTAAAGTAGGTGCCGTTAAATCAATTTTTTCAGAAGTTGTCGTTGCAACTTCTTCTTTAATAGGTTCTTCTTTAACTTCCTCTTTCACAGGTTGGTCATCTTTCTTTTTTCCATCACCACAACTTACAAATGTGAATGCTGCTGCAATAAATAGTGCAATAAATTTGATCTTCATTTTGATTTTATATTTAATTATTTTAGTGTAAAAATAGTATATAAAAGAATAATAACCCTTTTATATACTATTGTTTTATAAACATTTTATTTATCAGAAGGAACTAAGACATCACCAACTACATGTATCCAACCATTACTTACTTTTACTGACATTAATATTTCAGTACCTCCAACAAATATTTTACCATCTTTGTTTTCTATTTTTAAAGATTTACCAGAAGCCATATATAATGTACGTTCTTTTTTTGCTTCTTTTTTTAATTTTTTGATAGGATAATTTGAAGGTGCAACATGATGTATTAAAACATTCGCCAATGCGTCTTTATTTTCTGGTTTTAATAAATGATCAACAGTCTCTTGAATTTTTGCAAAAGCACTATTAACAGGAGCAAATACAGTTAAAGGCCCCGCATTTACTAAAGCATCTTCAACACCAGCTGCTTGAACTGCCGCAACCAATGTAGAAAAAGGCATATTACCCTCTTCATCTTTATAGGTCATTGCAACTTGTAGTACGTTTGCATCTTCTCCTTCAACAGCAGCAACTGATGATTGACCTTGACTTTGACCTTCAGTTTTTGTTTCTATTTCAGCTTCAGTTGTTGTATTTGTTTCAGTTGTAGCCTTTTGATCATTCTTACAGGCAATAAATAAAGACAAGGACAATAAGATAAGGATAAATTGTTTTGATTTCATTTTGTTGATTTTTGAATTATTATTGTATTTTTGATTTAATTTTGCACAAAGTTAAATGTTTTATAATTTATAAACATGATATTTATCATAAAAAAAGATAGATTTATCTTTTAAATATAAACAAAATATGTTATCAAAATCAAGTACATATGCTATAAGAGCAGTTTTATATTTAGCACTACATTCTGATGTGACAAAAAAGTACAGTCCACAGCATATAGCAGATGCTATTAATATTCCAGCACCTTTTTTAGCTAAGACGCTACAAAAATTAACAAAGAAGGGTTTGGTCTCGTCTATTAAAGGAAGAAATGGAGGGTTTTATTTGACCAAAGAGAATCAACTAAATTCATTAATTTCAATAGTTGATAGCATAGATGGTTTAAGGAGGTTTCATGAATGTATGTTAGGCTTGCCAGTTTGTGGAGATGATAATCCTTGTCCGATACATCATGCAGTGTCTCCTGTTAAAAAACAATTGATAGAGCAACTTACTTTAAAAACCATTAAGGATCTGACAGAAGAGGTTAGAATAGGAAAAACACATATTTTTTTATAAACTCCAAAATCCAAATTTCAAAAGGGTAAAAGCCTAGATAATTAGTATTTGAGTTTTGAAATTTAATAACTATACGGTCATAGAAAACAACCGTGTGTCTGGTTTCTTTTCTACCAAGCGTAAATCAAAAGCCATACATATATTTCTTACAAAGGCCCTAGCTGTTTTGGGTACAATGATTTCATTTTTTGTAATAATTACCAAGCGATCATTTTCTAGTTCTTTTAAACGTTCTAAGGTTTGTGGTAGTTCTTTAAATTTCAATTCATCATTCGCCCAAGAAGTTTTAAAATGACACATCAAGTTTAAGATATGTCTTCTAATAATTAAATCTTCATTGGTTAATAAGTGTCCTTTAAAAATAGGCAATTCATTATTGTCTACACGTTTTTGATAATCTTTTAATGATTTTTCGTTTTGGGCAAAGCCATACCAAGAATCACTAATAGCAGACATGCCTAAGCCAATCATTAATTGCGTGTCATTAGTTGTGTAACCCATGAAATTACGATGTAGATTTGAATTTTCAAATGCTTTATATAATGAATCTGTTGGTAGGGAAAAATGATCCATTCCTGTTTCTACATAACCGAAATCTATCAGTAATTGTTTACCTATCTCATAGAGTTCTCTTTTTGTATTGTTTTTAGGTAAATCATTTTCATCAAACCCTCTTTGTCCTACACCTTTAATCCACGGTACATGAGCATAGCTATAAAATGCAATCCGTTCTGGTTTCAATTCTACTGTTTTTTTAATGCTATCAATAATATCATTTTTGGTTTGAAAGGGTAGGCCAAAAATTAAATCATGACTTATAGAATTGTATCCAATTTCTCTAGCCCAATCCGTTACGTGTTGCACATTTTCAAAAGGTTGAATTCTATTGATGGCTTTTTGTACTTTTTCAGCATAATCTTGAACACCATAACTGACTCTAGTAAAACCTAAATCAAATAAGGTTTGTAAATGTTCTTTAGTGGTGTTGTTAGGATGTCCTTCAAAGCTAAATTCATAATCTTTAGGTAAATCAACGGTATTTAAAATGCCATTGAGTAATTTAGAAAGGTTGGTGGTGTTGAAATATGTTGGAGTTCCTCCACCTAAGTGTAATTCTTTTAGTATGGGTTTTTTTGAGAATGATTTCAAATATATGTTCCATTCCTTAAGGAGTGTTTCAATATAGGGTAGCTCTAGCTCATGACGTTTAGTAATCTGTTTGTGGCAAGCACAAAACGTACACAGACTTTCACAAAATGGTAAATGAATGTATATACTGACACCTTTTGTATCATTACTTTCACCAATCGATAGCTGTAAAGATTTGATCCAGTCATTTGTACTTATACCTTCTTTGTCCCAAAACGGAACTGTAGGATAGCTAGTGTAACGAGGTCCAGGAACGTTGTATTTTTGAATTAATGTACTTGCTGGCATAAAAAATAGTTGTAGGCAAAAATAGTAAAGTTATAACTATAACTGGATGATATTATAATTAAAAATTTTAGTCTTATTATAATATATTTGAAACAAAAAATATTTCATAAGTTAGAAACCTTCTTTTTATTAATCATTTTTTTTGAGATGAGAATATTCAAAATATAATTACAATAGTGTAAGCCTATTATTTGTCGATCCAAATTCCTATATTTTTCATAAAGTTATATTTTTGATGGAATTACTAAAAATGGAATTGTTAAATGAAATCCTATTTGATTAATTACTCTTTTGAAAAATAGATTTTCTAAAAAAGTATGTTTGTTCCGTATCATCATTAGTAAATGTACATATGTTGATTTTTGAAATTCATTAATTGCTTGAGGTATATCTTGATCTTTTACTGAATAAAAAGTATTATTTGTAGTTGTTAACAATTTTTCTAGTGTGTTTTTATTTGTACTTTCTATTTCATTGAGTTCTCTACCAGCTGAAACATGTAGTGTGTGTATCGTTGATTGATGCTCTTTTGTAATAGATTTCAGAATGTTTAAATGTTTATTTGTGTAGTTAACTTTATAATCTGTTGGAAATAAAATGCCCTTTGGTTTTTCGAAAAAATAACCATCAGGAATTGCTAATACAGGGCATTTTATTTTTTTAATAACATGTATAGTGTTTGTGCCAAATAAAATTTCTTTAACACCTGAAGCTCCTTTAGTACCCATTATTATTAAATCTATATTGTACTTAGTTATAACTTCATCTAATTGATCTGTTAATAAACTAAAAGATGAAATCAATTCAACTTGATGTTTAGGATTATTATATTTAATTTGAAGTTTTTGCTTTAGTTCCTCTAATTTCTGTTTAGAATTTTCCTTAACTACATCTAGTACATCTCCCATATATCCACCTGAGTTTAATTGATATTCATAGTTATATATCATAGGTGTATACGTGTTCAATAAATAAAAAGTACATGCTGTAGTTGCAAATAATTCTTGTGCATAGTTTACAGCATTAGTTGCGTTTTCTGAAAAGTCTGTTGGTAATATTATTTTTTTCATGATAGTGCTGTTTTAAATTATTGACCATAAAGTTAATATTATAAGACAGTAATTGATATGATATATATCAGTTAAAAAAAAGAAAAGGAACTAAAATGAAGTAGGTGAGTAGTTGAATGATTTTTGAATGACTTAAGGGATCAAAACTATTTTTCCTTTTACTTCTTTGTTTATCATTGCTTGCATAGCTTCTACAACTTTTTCTAGAGGATATTTTCCATGAATTTTAGATTTTAATTTCCCTTCTGCAAACCATTTTACAATGGTCATAAAATTTTCAGTATTTTGTTGAGGGTCGTTTTTGAAAAATGCACCCCAAAATACTCCAACAATTTGACAGCCTTTTAATAAGACAAGGTTCAAAGGGATTTTCGGAATTTCACCTGCGGCAAATCCAACTACTAAATATCTACCTTTCCATGCTATTGCTCTCAAGGCCGGTTCTGAAAATTTATCACCAATAGGATCGTAAATAACATCAGCTCCTTTACCTTTGGTCAATTCTTTAATCTTTTCTTTAAGGTTTTCTTTTGTGTAATTGATAGTAATGTCAGCACCATTTTCTTTACAAAATTCTAATTTTTCATCTGTAGATGCTGCTGCAATAACTGTAGCTCCTAATATTTTTCCAATTTGTATGGCAGCCGTACCAACACCACCAGCTGCACCTAAAACTAATAATATTTCACCTTGTTGCAAGTTGGCTCTGTTTACCAAAGCGTGATATGAAGTGCCATAGGTTAGCATAGAAGAAGCAGCTGTAGTAAAATCCATTGTACGAGGCATATTAAAGACATCTTTTGCCTTGGCCTTTACTTCTTCTGCAAAGCCACCAAAAACACTTCCATACATTACCTTGTCTCCAATTTTTAAATGCGTTACATCTTTACCAATTTCTTTGATTATTCCTGAAATTTCACCTCCAGGTGAAAACGGAAAATCGGGTTTAGATTGATATTTTCCTTGAACAATTAAGGTGTCTGGAAAATTAAGTCCGCATGCTTTTACATGAATAATAACTTCTTCGGGTTGAGGTGTCAATGAAGAAATTTCTTCAATAGTCAGATTTTCTAAAGGCCCGAACGCATTGCACAATACAGCTTTCATCTATTTGTTTTTTGAGGTAAAAGGCTATGAAATAAAAATCACATTTTCTTCAGCATCAAACCATGTTTTATACATTGGTGTATGTATTTTTTCTACCTGACTTCTTTTTATTTTTAAAGTTGGGGTCATTAATCCGTTTTCAACAGTCCAATCATCTTTCATGATAACAGCTTTTTGAATTTTCTCATGCTTTTCAAGAGTAGGATTGATTTCTTTTATGGCTTTGATTAAACATTCGCTAACCGTTTCTTTGCTTTTCTTTTTTCCTTCTTCAGACAATACCACTAATAATATAGGCTGTGGAATTCCCATACCTACTAAACAAATTTGTTCTATATCTACATTTTTAGACAATTCAAGTTCAATTGGAGCAGGAGCAATATATTTGCCTTTATCGGTTTTGAATTGATCCTTAGCACGCCCAGTAATGGTTAAAAATCCATCAAAATCAAATTCACCAATATCACCCGTTCTTAAATAACCTTCACTATCAAAAGTTTCAGTAGTTGCTTCAGGGTTTTTATAATAACCTTTCATTAAGCAATCGTTTAAAATACAGATTTCTCCCTCAGGGTCTAATTTTACTTTTACACCTTTGTGAGGTTTGCCAACAGTTCCTATTTTATTTGCTTCCATAGTATTACTATGTGATAAAATACAATCTTCAGTCATTCCATAGCCTTGCAATATAGTGACACCTAACTTTCCGTACCATCTAACTAAACTTGAGGCAATAGGTGCAGCTCCAGAGAAGATAAGTACTGCTTTAGATAAACCAAGTTTCTTTTTTATTTTTTTCTTTACTATTGATCCAATAATTGGGATGCTTAATAATGTTGTTAGTTTTTTTTGAGGCATGCCAAGTAATATTTTTTCTTGAAATTTTGCCCAAATTCTTGGGACAGCAAAAAATAAATCAGGTTGTGTGGCTTCTAAATTACTTGCAAATGTTGGTAGAGATTCTGAAAAGGTAATGGAGGCTCCTCTATAAATACCGCCTATTTCAATACCAATTCTTTCTGCAATGTGAGAGAGAGGAAGGTAAGAGAAAAATTTTGGATGTTCAGGTAGTTTTAAATTTTCTAAAAATTGGTTTGAAGCATTTGTGAAATTTGCAACCGAATGCATCACGCCTTTAGGTTTACCTGTTGTACCTGAAGTGTAAATTATTGTAATAAGGTTTTCTGGTTCTAATTTGGGGATATCTTGAAGTGGTTCATTTTGTTTTAAGAGTTCTTCCCATGTATTTCCATCATTGACTCCATACATTGCAATGCTAATTTTAGGGATGCCTACTATGGCTGATTTTTGCGATTCATAGTTTTCTAGTTTTCCTAATATTATTGCTTTTGCTTCACTATGTTCTAATACATATTGTATCGTTTTGGCTTTTAAAGTAGGATAAATAGGAATTGAAACATGGCCTGACATCATAATTGCCAAGTCAGAAAGCATCCAATGAGCACAGTTTTTTGACAATAAGGCAATTTTACTTTGTGGAGGGAAATTATGAGTGTTTATGGCACTTGCTATCCTTCTAGCTTCATCTCCACTTTCTTTATAAGTGTATGTTTTTAGCTTACCATCAATATGTTGTCTTAAAAAAACATTGCCTGGTGTATTCTTTTCCCAATGGAGAAATGCTGCTAATGGAGAGTCAAATTTTATCATAATGTACTTGAGTGTATTAGTTGCCTAAGTTAATAAAAAAAACAGAATGAATTTTTAGAACTCATCTTAAAAGTAATCTTTAGAAATTTTTATTGTTAATTCTTTGTCATTCATTACCGTTTTTGCTAATCCTTTGGTTTTTGACATTTCATAAGTATAGTAGAATTTCATGGTATGTATCTTACTCTTATAAAAAGTTGAAGGTTGGTTTGCGTTAGTATCGACCAAAATTTGCTGGGCTACTGTTGCTGTTTTTAACCATTGCCATCCAATGACAATTGTACCA
>CAYRZY010000152.1:0-7730 GCA_964428855.1 uncultured Flavobacteriaceae bacterium | reverse complement strand
AATTTCTTCAGCACCTGCACCTACACCCGCATTTAAAGCTATAAAACCAGCATCACGCCCCATCACTTCAACAAAAAATAGTCTGTTATGTGAGCTTGCAGTATCTCTAATTTTATCAATAGATTCAACAACTGTATTTAATGCCGTATCATAACCAATGGTGAAATTTGTACCCGCAATATCATTGTCAATAGTACCCGGTATCCCAACAAAAGGAATGTTATATTCTTTACCAAAAGCAACTCCACCAGTAAAGGTACCGTCTCCACCAATCAAGATTAAACCATCAATATTTAAATCTTTTAAGCTTTGATAGGCTTTCTTTCTACCTTCTTTGGTTCTAAATTCATCAGAACGTGCAGATTTTAAAATTGTACCTCCTTTACCAATAATGTTTTTTACACTACGAGCACTTAAGTCCATAAAATCGCCTTCAATCATTCCTTGATAACCTCTGTAAAAGCCGACACATTCAATCTTATAATACGCACAAGATCTTGCCACGGCACGTAATGCGGCATTCATACCCGGTGCATCACCTCCTGAAGTTATTACAGCAATTTTCTTAATTATACGCTTCATCAATTTGCTTTTTTAAAAAGTCGTGTAAATTTAAGGATAATTAAGCAAATCTATTTACTTTTTAAAACTTTTGTGCGAAATCGTTATCGTTTGCTTAAAGCCAAACACTATCCATTAAGGAGAATTATTATTCTAGCAAAACATTAGTTTACATTCATAAAAATGACTCCCTAAAATGGCACCCATATTTCAATTATTTTTTATAGAATCTTTCTTTTCTGTAGTAAAATTTATCAATTTCTCAACGGCCTTCAAACTGTCGTTATCAGCTTTATTCTTTAGCTTTTTTTGTTTTCTCCTAAACAATTTGTCAAGTAATTCTTTACCATTATCAAAATCAACACGCCAAGAAACCCCAACACCACTGGTATAGCCTTCAATATCATTTACATCATACTCAATATCATTCTGTCTGGTATAGGCTTTTGCTGTAAGTGTACCTTCTTTATTTATAGGCAATTCAACTTCAACTTCGCCCACTATATTATTTTGTGTATTTGAACCCACTGGCACACCTACTTTACCGTTTACAATAACTCTATCTGCAATGGTACTTGAAAAAGAAACTCCAACCTGATCGTTTATATCGTAGGTTCTTACATCTTCTTTACTTGCCAAATCATAGGTTAATCCTAATTGAAACTTATCTCCTTTGGTTTTAAATATCCCTGAAAGGATATTATTTATTTTTTCTGATATTGTCCCATACAGAGCTGCATTACCATCAAAATTTAAATTCCCTTCATTTAGTGGCATAAAAGAATTTGAAACTAATAATGAGAAAAATTGTGTCATTTTCGCATCTTCATTACTTAATTTAAAATCTAATTCTGATTTCATATTAGAATTTTGATTGGGTAGAACAACATCAAAATCTATATTAGAATTTAACAACTGACCCGTTATTTTAGCTACTAAATTTACATCAATTTTTCTTTTAGACCTCCTAGAGGTATTATCTAACAATACAGAAGGGTTTGCTTTTGTTTTATAGATGGCATTGATATTTAAAAATGCATCGAAAGGACTTCCATTCCAAGTTACTGAACCACCTGGCTGTACATCAAAATCTTTATTAATGATATTTCTAAATTCATAAATACCTTCATTCACAATATAAGTACCATAAATTTCAAACTTACCATTGGTGTTTATCTCAATTCCCATATAACCATTACCAGTACCTCTCAGTATACTTCCTGTGTTTTTATCAATCACAATTTCAGCAATAGCATCATCAGTAACTTCTAAATCAAAATTCAAGGTCAATCCTTTTAATTTGTCGAAGATTATTTCTTCTTGTTGATTCTTATCAATACCATTTTCATTTTCTGATACAAAATTTATCAACCCAGAATCTCCAACGGTAGAAACATAACTTAAAGGCACAATAAACTCTGTGCCAGGCATTGTTTTACCCTCTACATTAATCACTAATTTATCGGTATACCCTCTAATAGAAGCGTTTCCATCCATAAAAGCAGTACCATAATACAGTACTTCTTCATCTTCTTTTGTGTCTAAAACTAATAAATTATTGGTGTCAATATTTAAATCTAAAAACCATTTTTTAAATTTATTATGATGAGAAATACTTCCTGAAAGTTTTCCTTTTGTATTTCTTGCAACATCAGTAATAGTGGTCGGAGAGAATTTAAACGATTGGCTTGTCAACTTTACCTTAGCATTATCTTCCAAATCAAAATCTACATTTAAATAGGGGATTTTTAAACCAGCACCTTCTAAATTTACAAAACCATTAATGTCTGGATCTTCAAGAATACCAGATAGTGTACCTGAACCAGACACTAAGCCTCGTATGTCAGTAATTACTTCTTTCCCTAAAGCACTTAAAGAATTTAAATTAAACTCAGCAATATCAAAATTTGCTAAAATTGTTGGTTGTTTTACAGAAAAATCTACGCCTCCATCAATATATAATACGTCTAAATCTTCTTTGGTTAATCGTGCAGCAATGGCATATTTTTCAACAGAATTATCACCCTCTGCTGTTATAAATAAATCACCTTGTTGAAAGCCATTAATACTCAAATCATTAACAGATACATTGGCCAACGGAAAAGTTTCTCCGTTTTTTTGTTTGTAATTTACACTACCATTCACCAATCCTTCTAATTCAAAATTATCAATATATGGTGTAATGCCATTTAAGTTTACATTTTGCAAGTTCAGTGTAATGTCTTTATTATTCTTTCCGCTTATTATACCTGTAAAATCAATACTTTGATTGTCATATAACACTTTCAATCTATCAAAAGCAAAAGTGTGAAAGTTCTTATCAAAAACTACTTTATTTTGATTATTATTTTCTGGATTTAATGCCCAATCATTCCCCTTAAAAATAACACTAGATTTCTTTAACCCTACAACAGACTTATTATTTTCATTGATGGTATGATAAAAACTTAAATCGAATTTTTCCTTTAGCTTTTCACCACCTATAAAATCTGTTCTAAAAAACAAGGTGTCATTTAAAGTAACATTTACCAAGTTCAAGTCAGCAATATTATAATACTTTGTATTTACCTTATCCACACTTAATAAGGTATTATAGATTGGATTTTTATTGTCAATTTGCAATCTAATATTTTCCACAAGAGTTTGATAAGCTTCTACTTTAGGTGATTTCAAGGTCAATTCAAACTTCTCTTGATCAGAATTGATTTTTCCTTTTATACTTGAATTTGGACCTAACTTTACATCAGGAAAAAAGACACCAACAATTTTATTATATATTTTAAAATTGAAATCTAAAAATTGTCCTTTGGTTACAACTGAAGGGTTGTAATTTGTATAAATACTTGCCAATGAGTTCGTTGCTAACTTACCAATCTCATCAAACTTAAAAATACCTTTTACTCTACCATCTATAATATCAGTAGAGTTCATAGTTATAGTTCTAACACGATCTTCAAACTCTGACGTTACATTAAAATCTGTAAAAAAGTAATTATCGTTTTGATTGGTGTATGAAGCATTTGAAAAATTAACCTCACCCGCTAAATTATCTAGTGTATTTCCATTGAGTTTAATATCAATTTTCCCTTTTAGGATTGAGATAGAATCTCGTTTAAAAAGGTTGAGTTCATTAAAATTTGCATAAGCTACATCAGCCACAAAATCAAATTTATACACCTTGGTGGACAAATCTGCCAACCCTACAAAACTCATCTGTAAATTTTTATCTTTTGCTACTAATTTTCCATCAAAATGTTGATTTTTAAAAACACCATTGATATTGATATTATTATAAGTATAGCCTTTATATTGATGTTTAAAAATATCTCCTTTAATTGAGGTGTTAATTTTCTCTAAAGAAAATCCTTTCCCTTTTACATCTGCAATTAAAGACAATTTACCTACCAAGCTATCTTTAATCAATCTACCAAATTCTAAATCCACAAACTCAATCTTCCCTGCATACCTCGCATTGTTAATATCATCAATATTGGTCATTTTTAAATCTGCTATAATTTTACCGATACTGGTTCTGACCATAACATCTGCATTCATTGTTTCTTTTGTAATAAAAGACTGCCCAGTGATGCTAAACCTCCCTAGCTGCTGTAAATCAGGAGGTAAGTTGTTTCCTAAAATATTAGGCAATAGCGTTTTTAAATTATGATAATCAGAAGAAAGCTCATTAATATTAGCATTTAAAGAGAATCCTTGTTCCGTATTTACCACATTTATAAAATGAAAATGTCCATTAACAATTGATTTTCTATTCGATTCTAGCACCAAATCATTAAGCTTGAAATCATTCAAAGTCCCTTTCAATTTGGTAGTAAACTTAACTCGATCATTAACACCTAGCTCATTATAAAATTGATGTAAGTCAACAAGAGAAACTCTTGCATTATTAACATCTGCATCAATAATTACTTTGTTGGTAAAATCAGCTAAATCTTCACGATTATAATTAAAGATTATGTCAGTATCAATAGAAGAATTCAGGGTTCTTAAATGGGTGTTTTTAAAAACCATTTTACTTCTTGTGTACGTAAAATCTGTCGATAAATTTGTAACTTCAATATCATGATCTTCAACCAATGTTACATTTCTAACATTGGCAAATACTTTTGTTCCTTCAACTTTAAAATCCTCAACTATACCATCAATATTATTATAATATACGATTGGCTCCTCTTTCTTGTTTTCATTAAACAAATAAAAGCTACTGTTCTTTATTGTTAATAATGAGGAAGTTAATAAAAATGGAGACTTTTTTTTCTTTGGATTATTAGAGTCAAATTTATCAATAAATACAGATAGGTTCCCTTTTTTTTCATCTTTATACGTTTTCATATGCATCAGCAAACCATCCACTTCTATTTCGCCTAATTCTAATTTACTATCTAATACATCTTTATAATTAAAAATAGACGTCGTTAAATTATCTACATAAATTAAAGTATCGTTATGATGGTCATTAATCTGAATACCTTTCAACTGAATATCGCCTAAAAAAGCAAGATCTACTTTTTTAACAATAATATTAGTCTTATATTTTTCATTGATTTGATTCGTAACTATTTTGGCTACGCTGGTTTGCACAACAGGAAGTGAAAGTAAAAAAATCAAAAGAAGAGTTAAGAGCAGTAATGCCACTATAATTCTTAGTATTATTTTTTTTGCTCTTTTGATAGTTTTAAATGTTATAAATTTGCTCAGGTAAAAATACACAAATTACAGGTACAAATTTTATGCCTTACTAGAATTTTGACAACAAATAATTCAACATATATTTTAGCTATAGAATCGTCTTGCGATGACACTAGTGTTGCTGTTTTACACAACGATAAAGTATTGAGTAATGTTGTTGCCAATCAAGAAATTCATTCGCAATACGGAGGTGTTGTACCTGAACTCGCTTCAAGGGCTCATCAACAAAACATTATTCCCGTTGTACATCAAGCTTTAAAACAGGCTAATATTGACAAAAAACAATTGAATGCTATTGCATTTACCAAAGGTCCAGGCTTATTGGGTTCTCTATTGGTCGGTAGTTCTTTTGCAAAATCTATGGCTTTGGCATTACAAATTCCGTTAATTAGTGTCAACCATATGCAAGCTCATATTTTGGCACATTTTATTAATGATGAGCATCAAAAGAAACCAACTTTCCCTTTTTTATGTTTAACCATTAGTGGCGGACATACAGAGATTGTAAAAGTATCTGATTATTTTTCTATGGAAATCATTGGAGAAACGTTGGATGATGCTGTAGGAGAAGCCTTTGACAAATCGGCTAAATTATTAGGATTACCCTATCCTGGAGGCCCATTAATTGACAAACATGCTCAATTAGGAAACCCTAAAGCATACACGTTTACACAGCCCAAGACTAAAAACCCTTTAGATTTTAGCTTTAGCGGATTAAAAACTGGAATTCTTTATTTTTTACAAAAACAAGTCAAAGAAAATCCGAATTTTATTGCGGAAAATCTGAATGATATTTGTGCTTCTATACAATATACCATTACTGAAATTTTGATGACTAAATTAAAAAAAGCGGTACTGCAAACAGAAATTAACAATGTTGCCATTGCTGGTGGCGTTTCTGCAAATTCAGAAATTAGAAAGGTATTGAAAGAAACTGAAAAAGATCTAGGTTGGAAAACTTTTATCCCCAAATTTGAATTCACCACTGACAATGCTGCTATGATTGGGATTGCTGGGTATTATAAATTTTTAGATAAACAGTTTGAAGATTTGTCTGTTTCTGCAAATGCTAGGATGAAGTTTTGAACGGTTGTGTAAGTTTAGTGCTAGTTAAAATACACTAATTTTCGGTTAATCACAACAAACCATATCAACCTCAACAATTGTCAGCAAAAATTTCTACTGTTTTAGAGATAATACCAATTTAAATTGATATAAACATTTTCTTAAACCTTTGTGGAAATTCATCTTTTAAATACACTTGTTTATTTGTAAAGGGATGTATAAAACTCAACGAATAGGCATGTAAATATAAGCCTTTACCTCTTAAAATTAAATTTTCAACTCCATATGCTGCATCGCCTAATATCGGATTACCGATACTGGACAAATGTTTACGCAATTGATGTCTTCTACCTGTTTGAAGTTTCAATTTCACCAAGTTGAGTTTACCGAATCTTTTTGAGGGAACAGATTCGATTAATTTATAATTCGATTGTGATTTCTTACCATCAATTTCTGAAGTGATTTCTCCTCGATTGTTCATTTCACCAATAGTAACGGCATAATATATTTTCTCAACCTTTTTATCTTCAAACATTTTATTTAAAGCACGAATACTACTCCTGGTTTTTCCAACCAATAAAACACCTGTAGTTGCATAATCTAATCGATGAACTGGCTGGGGTTTTGTAGCGTCGGTTAGCTTACTTCGTTGCATATTTTGAACCAAGGCATTGGCAATGGTTTTAAAACGATTACCACTGACCAAAATGCCAGCAGGTTTATGAATCACAGCTAAATGATCATCTTCAAATAACACTTTAAGTAGAAATACCAATTTTTTATTCGGACTAGTTTCTTGTGGAACAGATAAACTGATGCACTCGCCTCCACTTATTAAAGTAGCCGAAGTCGCAATACTATCATTAACCGTTATCCACTTTTTCTTTAGTGCTTTTTTTAGTGCGGACTTCGTTAAAGCTGTCATAAAAATACCAACACCATATTCCTGTAGTCGAATTGGTGAAGGTACTTGGGGAACAATATGTGTTTCGGTTGGATTGATTCTGTTTTTAATGTTTGTTGAGACGTTTTGTAAATGATTTCGTTGCGTGAAATTAGCGATAAACTTCATAAGCACAAAACCAACTTAAAAATCCAATAGGACTTTCCAAGTACAAAACTAACTAAGCAATGAATTATACACTTCTTAAATACACGTTTTTTTTTAGTTTGAGGTGGCGACTACTGCAACCGAAGCTGCTACAGCAATCATTATCCGAACATAGTGGTTATAAACAAAAAGTCCCGTGAGTAATAATAAATCATTATTTAGAGTTGATTCAATCTCACCGCTTAATGTTGAGCTTTTATAATTAATTATTGGTTGACCATTTTCAGAGATACTCCACCGTGTGCTCCAAAAATTATCATATTTCCATCCGAATTTTTTGTCTTCA
>CAYRZY010000151.1:1314-7758 GCA_964428855.1 uncultured Flavobacteriaceae bacterium | reverse complement strand
TGTTTGTTCCGTATAACATTGCTTCATTTCCACCTAAAATGGGTGAATTAGGATACCCTTTTACTGGCATTTCCATATTTGATTGCCCTGCACAAAACCAAACTTCGCCAAAAACTACATTTTTAATCAGAATTTCATCACTTCCTTTAATGTTTAAGGTGTACGGTTTATTATCCGCTTTAAGTGTTGTGATTTTAACTTTCCAATTTCCATTTTTATCTGATTTGGTACTAACTTCTTTTCCCCAGCTTCCAGCAATCACAATTGGACAATTAGGTTTGTCTGTTCCCCAAATATTAACGCTATCCTTTTGTTGTAATACCATATTATCTCCAAAAAATGAAGGCAGTTTGGTTTGTGCGGTTATTGCTAATGAGTAAATTAAAACTAGAAATATAATTATTTTATTCATGTGTTTATTTCTATTGCCTGCCTGCCGCAGGCTGATTTTTCAAGGATTATCCCGATGCTTCGAGATTAATATATTCACTTCATGAACTTCTTATTTATTATTTATTATCCCAAGAGCGATGTCAGGGTTATTTGTAATCAATCCGTCAATACCTAATTTTATTAATTGTTCCATTTCTATTTCATCATCTACTGTCCATTTCCAAATTTCTATTTTGTTTTCATGTGCATATTCAAGTAATTCTTTTGTTACCTCAGTACCATAACCAACTCCTACTCCAGATACATTAAGTAGTTTAGCATAACCAATGGTAATTTCATCTACAATATTTTCAATAAATAATATAGGAATCGTTTTATCAAGATGACGAATTTTTGTCAATACAGGAAAGTGAAAAGAAAAAATAATGACTTCTTCTTTCATATCAAACTCATTCACAATTTTCAAGACCTCTTCTTCAATATCATAAATCTTTATTTCTATACATACTTTTATCTTTCCTTTAGCAATCTTTAATACTTCTTCTAGGGTAGGTATTTTTTCATCTTTATATTGTTCCCCAAATTTCTCAGGGTAACCCACTCTAATCTTCTCAACATTTTCACTATGCATTTCTGAAATGTTTCCTTTCCAATTGTTAGAACACGTTCTACCAACAAACCCATCATGTATTATATAAATTTTACCGTCAGTTGTTTTGTGAACATCTAATTCAATATAATCTGCTCCTGCATCAATAGCTTCTTGAAATGCTACTAGTGTATTTTCAGGTGCAACACTAGAAAAACCACGATGGGCAATCACTTTTGTTTGAGCTGTAATAGTAATCGTAAAAAGAAATACGATTACTATTAAAATTGGATTGTTTTTTAGTAACATATTTAAACGTTTTTTGTTTAGCTAGTTTTAATCAAACACGATGCCTTTAATTAAATCCTTTATTTTATTATTATAATATCTCTAAGCATAAACCTATGTTTATTCTACTACATTAAACGATGCTTTTAGAGCTGCATTAGAGTCTGTACCAATCCAAATGTTAAATTTTCCTGGTTCTACTTGCCACTTTTTAGTAGCGGTGTAAAACTGAAGCATTTCAGAATTAATAGTAAAATTAATAGTTTTTGTTTCACCTGCTTTTAGCATTATTTTTTGAAATCCTTTTAATTCTTTAATTGGTCGCGTAAGACTACCTACTAAATCTCTAAGATACAGTTGTACCACTTCTTCACCACTCTTTGAACCTGTATTTGAAACTTCAACAAATACTTGAATTTCTCCATTTGCTTGAATCTCACTTTTGTCTAATCTTAAATTTCTATAGGCAAAAGTGGTATAGCTTAATCCGTAACCAAAAGGATACAGTGCTGTTTTAGGAGCATCTCTATAGCCAGAAAAGGTTACATGTTTAGGACTGTATGGTCTTCCTGTCATTTTTTGATTGTAGTATAAGGGTTCTTGGCCTACATGGTGCGGAAAAGAAACAGGTAACTTTCCTGACGGATTATAATCTCCAAACAACACATCAGCAATAGCATTACCAGATTGTGAGCCTAAATGCCAACATTCTAAAATAGAAGGTACATTTTCTGCTGCCCAAGAAATATCCATAGGGCGACCATTCATTAAGGTAATAATTACATTTTTATTTACTTTTAAAATTGCTTCTAATAATTCTTGTTGCACACCTACAAAACCAATATCTGTCTGACTTCTACCTTCGCCTGTTTGCAAAGCCATTTCGCCAATAGCTAAGACTACAACATCAGCTGTTTTAGCAATACTTACAGCTTCTTCAAATCCTGACTTGTCGGTTTTATTAAAATTTAGAGGTAATAAAAAAGTTCTACCAATACCTTTATCTGTTACAATGCTACAACCTTCGGCATAGGTTACTTTGGTTGATGACGGTACAGCATTTTTGATACCTTCTAACAATGAAACTGCAGTATCTCTACCGCCTTTTGCTCTCCAGTTTCCTAGTGGAGTGTCTTTATCATTAGCCAAAGGACCGATTACAGCTATGGTTTTACCTGTTTTAGCAAGTGGTAGAAGATTTGTTGTGTTTTTTAATAACACAATAGATTTTTTTGCCACTTCACGTGAAAAATCTTGATTCTCTTTTGTAAATATTTCATTTTTCTCACGTTCTGTATTACAATACTTATAAGGATCGTCAAAAAGACCCAATCTAAATTTGATTCTTAAAATTCTTCGAACGGCATCATCTACTAATTTTTCATCAATTTTAGCTTCTTTAACCAACGTTTCTATATGAGCTTGATAGGCATACGATTCCATATCCATATCAGAACCTGCATTAACTGCTAATTTTGTAGCATGTTTTTTATTTTCTGCATATCCGTGGGCAATCATTTCGCTAATAGAACCCCAATCAGAAACTATGAATCCGTCCCAATTCCAATCGCCTTTTAAAATTGTTCTTTGCAATTCTTTATGACCCGTTGCAGGAATTCCATCAATTTCATTAAAAGAATTCATAAACGTAGCAACACCAGCTTTAGCCACAGCTTTAAAAGGAGGTAGGATAGCATTGTGTAATTCATATTCTCCTACGTTTACGGTATTATAATCACGTCCTGCTTCCGCAAAACCATAACCTGCAAAATGCTTGGCACAAGCAGCAATGGTGTTTGGAGCAGTTAAATCATCGCCTTGAAAACCCTGCACTCTAGCCACACCAATTTTAGCAGTAAGATATGGATCTTCGCCAGAACCTTCCATTATTCTTCCCCAACGTGCATCACGAGAAACATCAATCATAGGAGCAAAAGTCCAATGAATACCCGCCGCAGATGCTTCAGAAGCTGCTATTGCAGCAGATTTTTTTATGATGTCTAAATCCCAGCTTGCACTTTCCCCTAAAGGAATAGGAAAAATAGTTTTATAGCCGTGTATCACATCATAACCTATGATTAATGGAATTTTTAACCGTGAATTTTCCATTACCATTTTTTGAGCTTCTCTAGTTGCTTTTACAGAAAGGACATTCAACATAGAACCAACACCACCATTTTTTAAACGGGTTTCTTTCTCTTTGTTACTCACTCCAGAAGCTGGGCCAGTAACGTCCCAACTACCATTGTACTGGTTCATTTGACCAATTTTTTCTTGGAGTGTCATTAATGCCAATACAGAATCTACTTTTTGCTCTAAACCTGATTTTAGTATTGGTTTAGGACTATTTACTGTAGTATCGCCTTTATAGGTAGTTTTACAACCCCAAAGAAATAGGATACTTATTGCAACAACTAGTATTTTTCTCATTTAATATAATCTTCAATAATTTAAACTATTCGACAACTTTAAAAGATGCTTTTAGTGTAGCATTAGAATCTCCACCAACCCAAACATCAAAATCTCCAGTTTCTACTTCCCATTTATTATTGGCAGTATAAAATTGAAGCGTTTCTTTGTCTAGCGTAAAGCTTACTGTTTTTGTTTCGCCAGCTTTTATGGCTAGTTTTTCAAAGCCTTTTAACTCTCTTACCGGACGCGTACTACTTCCAATCAAATCTCTAATATATAATTGCACCACTTCTTCGCCATCATAGTTCCCTGTATTTGAAACTTCAACAGATACTTTTACAGCTCCATTAGCTGGAATTTCATTTTTGTCTAATTTTAAATTTTTGTATTCAAATGAAGTATAACTTAATCCGTATCCGAAAGGATACAATGGAGTATTTTCAACATCAGAATATTTTGACCAAAAAACCATATTTGCATCAGGAAGCGGTACAGGTCTTCCTGTATTTTTATGATTATAATAGATAGGTACTTGCCCAACTCTTCTAGGAAAGGTCATTGGTAGTTTTCCTGACGGATTATAATCACCATATAATATTTGTGCAATCGCATTCCCCGACTGTGTACCTAATTGCCATGCTTCAACAATAGTAGGAATATATTTATCAGCCCAAGTAATTGCTAGTGGTCTACCGTTATTCAACACCAACACAATATTCTTATTTACAGCGTAAATAGCCTCTAATAACTCTTGTTGTACGCCAGGCAAATCAAGTTTAGTTCTACTTCTTCCTTCACCAGATTGAAAGCCGTGCTCACCCAATACCATAACAACCACATCTGATTTTTTTGCAACTTCAATAGCTTCACCAAATTCACTTTTGTCTGTTTCATTAATTTTTAGATCATAGATAAATGCCGTTTCGCCAACGGTAACATCAGCACCTTTTGCATAGGTAAGCGTATTTCCTTTATATTTTTTCATGCCCTCTAAAACAGAAATAGCTGTATGATCATCAGACCCTAATCTCCAACTCCCTAACGGACTATTTTTTTCATTAGCTAAAGCTCCAATTAAGGCAATATTTAAACCTTCTTTTTTTAGTGGTAATAAGCCATTTTTTTGACCTTTAACATTATCATTCTTCAATAAAACGATAGATTTTTTTGCCATATCTAGCACCGCATCATTATTTGCTTTACTACCTATAATCATTTTTTCTCTTTCTATATCGCAATATCTATATGGATCATCAAAAAGACCCAATTCATATTTCACTCTTAAAATTCTACCTGCAGCATCGTTGATTAAAGCCTCATCAACTTTTCCTTCTTTTACTAAAGCTTCCAAGTGATCAATATAAGCATGAGATTCCATATCCATATCAGAACCTGCAATAGCAGCTAATCTCCCAGCATCTTTATTGTCTTTTGCATAACCATGTGCAATCATTTCACCAATAGAACCCCAATCAGAAATAACAAAACCTTTAAAGCCCCAAGCACCTTTTAAAATGTCTCTTTGTAAGAATTTATTTCCCGTTGCAGGAATTCCATTCAATTCATTAAATGAATTCATAAATGTTTTTACACCAGCATCAACGGTTGCTTTAAATGGAGGCAAAATAGTATTGTGCAACGTTGATAAACCAACATCTACCGTATTGTATTCTTTACCAGCTTCAGCAAAACCATAGGCTGCAAAATGCTTGGCACAAGCCGCAATGGTATTTGTAGCAGTTAAATCATCTCCTTGAAAGCCTTTTACTCTAGCGTAGGCAATTTTACTTCCCAAGAATGGATCTTCACCAGCACCTTCCATAACACGTCCCCAACGAGCATCTCTATAAATATCAACCATAGGAGCAAAAGTCCAGTTAATACCACTTGCTGCAGCTTCACTTGCCGCTACACTTGCCGAATTTTTTATCGCTTCTAAATCCCAACTAGCAGATTCTGCTAACGGAATAGGAGCAATGGTTTTATACCCATGAATTACATCAAAACCTATAATTAGCGGAATACCTAATCTTGTTTTTTCTACAACAGTTTTTTGTACTGCTTTAACTTCTTTTACGCCACGAACATTTAGCATAGAACCTATTAAGCCAGCTTCTAAATCTTTGTATTTTTTTTCAGCATCACCACCTGAAGGTACTGGGCCTGTTGCATCCCAAAAGCCATTATACTGGTTCATTTGACCAATTTTTTCTTTCAAGGTCATTATAGAGAGCAAGGAATCTACTTTTTGGCTTATTTCGATATTTGTTAATGGTTTGCTCATTGTTTTTTTTGTGCTTTGACAATTAGATTGAAGCGTAGCTAATAAAATAAGAAGTACTACTTTTTTCATAAATTTAAAATTTAAAGTTAAAAGATGGTTATCAATTTTTTAAAAACCCTCAATGAGGGTTTCATTTGGTTTTATTTAGTGTTAGTTGGATAAAAACAGCTAAATGATCAGAAGGATATTTCAACTCTTTAGAATCACTTAAAACTGCAAATTTTTGAACTGTAAATGTATTATTTTTTGTTATAAAAATATAATCTATTCTTTTGGTGACAGGCTTGTCAAACTCAAAATTATTAAAGGTTCCGTTAGGGCCAAAAGGTTTTGTAATGGAAATCGCTTTAGTATCAATTAGCTCTGCATTTAATAGTGATATTGGTTTGTTATCTGGTTCTGCATTTAAATCGCCCATAAAAACTAATGGATAATTCTCAACATTTATTTCTTTTATCTTTTTTAAGATTAATAAAAC
>CAYRZY010000151.1:0-1214 GCA_964428855.1 uncultured Flavobacteriaceae bacterium | reverse complement strand
ATTCCTAAAAAATCAGGATTGTAATAATTAATCTGATTGGCTAAAAATTCTTTACGGTATTTCCATGAATTTTCTCCATCATCCGCCAATCCATATCTGACGTTATAAGTCATTACAGACATGTCTTGATGACTAGCACAACTTGAAAATAGTAGTACAACAATTAAAATTTTAAGAATGTTATTTATCATAATTTTAGTTGATAGACCTACTAGGTTTTGAATCCCGAGAATTCGGGACTAGTAGGTCATATTGTTATTCATTATTTTTTTTGATAAACTCGAACATAATCAATCACCATCTGTTGCGGAAACACACTGTCATCTATTCCTTTCTTACCACCTAGACCTCCACCAATAGCTACATTTAGTTTTAGATAAAATTTTTGGTCAAAAGGCCATTCATATGTTGTTTTATGTTCATTAACAATATGATTATATACAATGCCATCTAATAGAAAGTCCATTTTTTCAGGCGTCCATTCTATGGAGAAAACATGAAATGAATCATACGGTTTATCAATATAAATTTTCTTTCCTCTTTGTGTGCCTACCATATGGTTATATGCTTTCGTATGAATCGTCCCAAAAATAGAATCTTTTTGATGACCTACATGTTCCATAATATCAATTTCACCACATTCAGGCCAACCTACTTCTTTCTGATTTTCACCCAACATCCATATGGCAGGCCATAGCCCGACACCTCTTGGTAGTTTTGCTTTAACTTCTATTTTACCATAAGTCCATGCCGCTATGCCTTTTGTGGATATGCTAGCCGATGTATATTGTGCAGTATCAGTTTTAGGAATGTACTTTAACCAGCTTTTGTTTTTAAATTTATCGCTTTTATAATCTTTATTTGCAATCTTTTCTTTTCGCCCTTCTAAAATTAGATTCCCATTTTCTACTCGAAGATTATTTAAATGATCTGTATAATACTGTTTTTCATTATTTCTGAAAAAGCCGATTTCACTAGCCCATTTTGTTGGGTCAGGTTTTCCCGAAGTATCAAACTCATCTGCCCATACCAATTCGTAATTATTTAATAAAACTGCTGTTTTCTTAGTTGTTGAACAAGAAAACAGCAGTAACAAACTAATTACACTTATGAAAAAAAATGTACTTTTATGCATTGTTCTATTTGTATTGTTTCTCCATTTTTTTATAAAACTCTTTTACTGTAAAAAATGCTTTCTTTTTAATACCATGATT
>CAYRZY010000150.1:0-7772 GCA_964428855.1 uncultured Flavobacteriaceae bacterium | reverse complement strand
AGAAATCTCTTTTTTTGTTTTAGAGAATATTACTTTAGCAAAAAGGAATATTTAGATATGACACAGTTACCTCAAAAAGTATGTTTGATTGGAGCAGGAATAATGAGTGCTACCTTGGCTGTAATGCTAAAAAAGTTACTACCAAATGTACGGATTGATATTTATGAACGCTTAGATAAAATTGGAGCTGAAAGCTCTGCTGCTTGGAACAATGCAGGTACTGGTCATTCTGCTTTTTGCGAATTGAATTATACACCTTTACAAGAAGATGGTAATGTAGACATTTCAAAAGCTCTACGTATTAGTCAATCTTTTGAAGTATCTAAACAATTTTGGGCTTACTTAAAACAGCAAAACACCTTTCCGAATAAAACACCTTTTATCAATGATATTGATCACATGAGTTTTGTTTGGGGTGAAGAAAATAGTGTTTTTTTAAAAAAAAGATATGAAGCGTTGACAAAGTATGCCATGTTTGAAGACATGGTTTTCTCTGAAGATTATAATGAAATTTCTGAATGGATTCCCTTAATGATGAAAGAAAGAAATAGAGAGGAAAAAATAGCCGTAACACGGATGGCTATTGGTACTGATGTTAATTTTGGAGCCATAACTCGTGGTATGATCGAGTATTTAGAAACGTTGGATGGTGTCAAGGTACATTTAGGACAAGAGATTCAAGACATTACCAAACAACACAATGATACTTGGAAAATAGAAATAGAAGATTTAGAGGATAAAAAGGAATATGTGGTAACAGCAGATTTTTTGTTTATTGGAGCTGGAGGAGGAGCAATGACCTTGTTAGAAAAAACAGATATTCCTGAAGGAAGAGGTTATGGCGGTTTCCCTATAAGCGGACAGTGGTTAAAATGCACCAACAAAGAAGTGATTGCTCAACACGAAGCTAAAGTATATGGTAAAGCGGCAACAGGTTCGCCACCAATGTCTGTCCCACATCTAGATAGCAGAATGATTCAAGGTGAAAAAGCATTGTTATTTGGGCCTTATGCAGGCTTTTCAACCAAATTTTTAAAGAATGGCTCCTATTTTGACTTGCCTCTATCCTTAGAAGTGCATAATATTTGGCCTATGCTTTCTGTAGGCCTTCACAATTATAAATTGACAAAATACTTGGTAGAACAAGTAATGCAATCGCCTGAAGACAGGTTTGAAGCCTTACAAGCCTATTATCCTGATGCTAAATTTGAAGACTGGGAACTGGCTATTGCTGGTCAACGTGTTCAAATCATCAAAAAAGACGAAGAAGAAGGTGGTGTTTTGCAATTTGGTACAGAGATAGTAAAAGATAAACAAGGAACTTTAGCTTGTTTATTAGGAGCCTCTCCAGGAGCCTCAACCTCAGTTAGTATTATGTTAGATGTATTAAAGCAGTGTTTCCCTACATTTTTAGAGACCGAAGCATGGCAAAACACCATAAAAGAAATGATACCTACTTACGGACAATCATTGATAGAGAATGCTGAATTATGTAGAGCCACACGAGAGCGAACTACTCGGATTTTAAAGTTGGAGGAGTAAGTGAAATTTTAGATTGCAGCCTTGTTTTTTGGAAATAAGCATACCTAGATTTAAATAATGAGCCGATTAAATTTTTAATCAGCTCATTCATATTTAAGAAGGATCTTCATACTCCTGATACAAAAAGTCATTATACGGAAAGCGAGTAATATGTATTTTCTTTACAGCTTCAAAGACAGTTTCCTTAAACTCCTCTAAATTTTCTTTATTTAAAGCAGAAATGAATAGGCATTCTTCATCTAGTTGACCCATCCAAGTTTTTCGCCAATCGTCCAACGTGTAATGTGCTTTGGTTCTTTCAGTAACTATATCATCTTCATCAATGGTTTCAAAAGTATAGTTATCTATCTTATTAAAAACCATGATAGTTGGCTTGCCATTACATTTTATCTCATCTAGAATTTTGTTTACAGAATCAATATGTTCTTCAAAATTTTGATGTGAAATATCTACTACATGTAAAAGTAAATCGGCTTCTCTAACCTCATCTAAAGTCGATTTAAAAGACTCTACCAGTTGTGTAGGTAATTTTCTGATAAAACCAACGGTATCAGATAATAAAAACGGAAGGTTTTTAATAACAACTTTTCTAACAGTAGTGTCTAAAGTAGCAAAGAGTTTATTTTCAGCAAAAACCTTGCTTTTACTCACAATATTCATCAGGGTAGATTTACCCACATTGGTGTATCCGATAATAGCAACTCTAACCATTTTACCTCTATTGCCACGTTGTACTGCCATTTGCTTGTCAATAGTGAGTATTTTCTTTTTAAGTAGAGCAATTTTATCACGTACAATACGTCTGTCGGTTTCAATTTCGGTTTCACCAGGCCCACGCATGCCAATACCACCACGTTGCCTTTCAAGATGCGTCCATAAACCCGTTAAACGAGGTAATAAATATTGATATTGGGCGAGTTCTACTTGTGTTCTTGCATAACTTGTTTGTGCTCTTTGTGCGAAAATATCTAGAATTAAGGTAGTTCTATCTAAGATTTTACATTCTAAAATTTTCTCAATGTTCTTTTGTTGCCCAGGAGTTAGTTCGTCATCAAAAATTACAGAACTGATATCATTAGCTTCTATATATTCTTGTATTTCTTCTATTTTACCAGAACCAATAAATGTTTTCGGATTTGGCTTGTCAACCTTTTGAGTAAAACGTTTAAATACTTCACCACCAGCAGTAAAAGTCAAAAATTCTAATTCATCTAAATATTCCTCAGATTTTTCAGCATTTTGCTCTTGGTTGATAATACCAACAAGTACTGTTTTTTCAAAATCTAAGTTCTTTTTTTCAATCATGATGCAAAGATAACAATTAGAAACTTGCTTGTTTTTGCTATTTGCTGATTTTTATCTTTAAATACCGATTAGTCGTTTTAATAAACAACACGACACTGTATATTGTTGATTTTTAAATAATTATAAAATTATAATACTAAGTAGTATTTTTTTTAAGATCTATATTTACTCTTTTTTTGATGAAAATAAACAAAAACTCGTTCTTAAACTTGAATTTTGTACTTTAGATGCCATTAAAAACGATTTATTTTGAGCGAAGTATCTAATCTAAATACTAATTATAGTATAGCCTTTTATAATGTTGAGAATTTATTCGATATCTATGATGATCCAGACACAAAAGATGGCGATTTTACTCCTGAAGGAAAAAAGAAATGGGATGAAAAACGTTATCAACGAAAAGTAAAAAAAATAAGCTCAGTTATTTCTCAAATAGGTGTAAAAGAGTCAGGTTTTCCTCCTGCCGTTATCGGATTGGCTGAGGTTGAAAACAAACAGGTTGTATTAGATTTAATCAATAATGAGAGTTTAAAATATAGCGATTATGATGTTGTTCACTTTGATTCGCCAGATGAACGCGGAATAGAAGTTGCTTTAATGTATCGTACAAAAGTCTTTGAATTGTTGCATTCTGAGTCCTTTCCATTGCTAATCTATGATGATGAAGGTGAAAGAGATTTTACTCGAGATGTTTTATTGGTAAAAGGAAAGCTAAAAGGAAAGTTGGTGTATTTTATTGTGAATCATTGGCCTTCAAGGCGGCAAGGAACAGGCACAACGGAAGTCAAACGAATTAAAGCTGCTGAACTGGTGCATCAAGTAATTGATAAAATTAAAGAAGAAACACCAATGGCAAACATTATTATAATGGGCGATTTTAATGACAGCCCGACCAATAGTTCAATAAAAAAACACTTGGTTACAGATAAACTTTTCAATCCTTTTGAAGCTCTTTCTGAGAAAGGATATGGTACACTTACCTATGATAAAAAATGGTTACTCTTTGATCAAATTATATTAAATGAAAATTTTAAAAATGAATCTGATTTTCAATTTAGAAATGCCAATATTTTTAATGAAAACTTTTTAGTTAACCATAAAGGAAAACAAAAAGGAGATCCATTTAGAACTTATATAGGTAAATGGCACCAAGGTGGGTTTAGCGATCATTTTCCTGTGTATGTAGAACTTAAAATTATAGAGTAACACACATTTTTAGTCACGAACCCGACTGTCTGATGGTTACTGTGTACCCACAATAAAAATACGAGTAAAGCTCCCCTCTTCAGATGAAGAGGGGAATGAATTCGTTCATTTCTAAAGGTTTAAATATTATTTAAAAGCATATTGAGCGAAGAAAGGGGGAGATTGACTAACCTTAAAAATATAAAAAACAACTATGTTTGCGATAAGCCTTTCAATCCCTCCGTCCACACCAAAAAGCGTGGCCACCTCCCTTTATCTAAAGGGAGGAACTCATATAAAAGATATAAGGAACAACGTTACTGCCGTAGTACGGACAAGTTCACGAATTTACACGAATTAGGACAAAACAGACCTATAAATCAGAAGTCCAAAATGGTTTATTTATCAGTCTCAATTTTTACAGGCACTACAGGTAACTCAAAAGCATTAATCAAATTACTATAATGATCTAATTCTTTAAGGATATTATTTTTTGAATTTTCAAAACCCTCAATCATATTATTGAATAAATCTTTATAATACTCAATACCATTATTGATATTTTCTACAAAGGTTTTATAATATTTTTCATCCTTTTTATTTACAGGTAATAGTTGATTTTCTAATTTATTCTTTAAAAAGTTAGTATAAATAGAAAGCTCTTTGATAAACACGTTAGGTCTATCTTCCCTAACCTTGACAGTAGCATCTTCTTTTCCGTAAATATGACCTACCATATTCTTTAATGAAGTGATGGTTGAAAAGTATGCCAAATTTGGCCCCGGACAGATGGTTGTAATTTGTTTGTACAGTTCCACACCCACATCTTTTAGTGAAGATGTACCCAAACCAATACAAAGACATGCTTTTGCTACAATATTATCGTATTGTTTTTTATACTTTTCATCATTCAAATTTAAGGTGTCTATTTGAGCAATTTTCAACTTCATATATTTACTTGAAGCCGTACAAATGGGTTTTTCTGTAAATTCAGTATTTGAAATTAGGATTTTTTTAGGACAAGAACTTCCAGGTGTTCCTTTAAAAGGAGGCAATTTAGAAATCTCTTTTCCATCAATTTTTAAGCTATTAAATGGTATCCCGAAAGGAGAGATATTACTTAAATATAAATCTTTTTCTTTCGCTTTTGCTAAACGATCTCGAGTATCTTTATCTACTGATGTGGCTTCTGGAACTAATAAAAAAGGAGAACCCCAACCAACTGAATCAACCTTATAATGGTCTAATAAAAATTGATGTTCTTCATGTGTGCCAACACCACCTTGAACCGTTAATTTAATAGGTAATATTTTAGTTGGTACAGTTTTATTTTTATCTTTTAAAGCATTGACAAATAATTCATGGGTGGTTGTTATTAAATCTTCTTTACCTTTATTAAATTCTTCTAAGATAAGACCTAATAAATGTCCGTCAGTTGCAAAAGCATGACCACCACAATTTAAACCAGATTCAATTCTATATTCTGAAACCCACAACCCTTTTTTAGCAAAGAATTTACCTTGAATTAAGGCTGACCTATAATCACTAACTTTAATTACAATTTTCTTTTTTAAATAGTTATTGGCATCAGGATAAAAATCTTCAAACTTTTCAAAATACCCGTAAAGTCTAGGGTTTAAGCCTGCAGATAATACAATAGAAGAATCTAAATCACTATTGGCATAACCTCTTAATGCAGCATGAGCATCATTAAATTCTTGTGGTAATTGTTCTTTACCAATATAATTAGGCTTGTCTAATTTGGTCATGATATTTACATCAATTTTACCAACAGTTAAATTATCTTTAAGCCAATCTTTTATTTTATTTATATCAACATTGTCTTTTTGAAACTCAATAAATTTTTGTTTGATGTCTGACACGTCTGGTAATAGATCTATATATTTTTGTAACTCTGACCCTTTTTCTAATAATGATTTTTTTAACTCTTCAAAGGCTTCATTTGTTAAATCATTTACGAAATTTAAATAAGCAGTGATTCTATTTGCATGAAAATCCTCCATTTTTGTAGTAATGGCTTCAAAAGGAAGTTTTAAGTTCTTACAATAAGCTTCTCTCATTTGCTCAATTAGCAAATCATCTGCAATAGAAACTACAGAATCAATCCCATATTTTGCTACTTTTATAGGTGAGTCCATTGTAAAACCAAGTCCCATTACTGGTATATGAAAAGTGTGTGCCATAAATATTTTCTCTTATTTGGAGTTATATAAGAGACAAATGTAAAAAGAAGTTCTTTAATAAAGAAAGTCTTTGTTCTTTATTAACTAAATCATTTTAAAATTTAACAAATAATACAATTTATGTAAGTTTTCCTATTTAATAGGAACCCAAACCTCTTCTGTTGCATTTGGGTCATTCGGATTGTAATTTTTAGCCATAACTTCAAAATGTGGACGGTTATCTAGCTCGTATTTTGAGTTTGGAACCCATTTTCCATAAATATATGCAGCAGTATTATGAAACTCTTCTGGTTTTCCTTTATGGATAAATACAGCATATAAACCCCCAGAAAGGTTGAATTTAGCTAAACCATCAGGAGTGTTTTCAAAATTTTCAACTTCAGTTGCCGCCCATTTTTCAAATATTGTTTTTGGAGTAAATTTTCGTAGATCAACATCATCTTCATAAATCTGAATGGAATAGAAATCAGTGTTAACCCTGTTTTTTACATCTTTTATTTGTGGTTTAAATTGTTGCCACAAGGCTAAAGTACTATTTTCAGCTAGTGATGTTTGAATACCAATGCCAATGAGTTTTTTAGCTGTTAATTTTATAATTTTTGGTGTGTTCATATGTATCGTTAATTTTTGACTAAAATACAGGAAAATTTGTAATGTGTTCAAAAATGATTGATCTGGATTCCTGCTCCCGAAGCTTCGGGACAGGAATGACATACTATCTAACACCTGGTGTAAAATCTTCTGGAGCATTTTGGGGAACATTTGTTGTGCCAGAATTGCCTGTATCATTCCATAGTTGCCATTCACTAAATGTATAGGTAGGATTGCCTTGTGTAACAGTAGCATTTCTTAAGGCTCTACCGTCTTCAAATTCATGATTAGTACCAGAACCGTCTTCACCAATAACTCCAAAAATATCAATGACCAATCCATTAGGATCAACCAATTCTATGGTATCATCACCATTTGAACCTGCCGGTCCATTTGCAGCTCCAACCAAATCTGGTTCAAAGCCAAAAGCAGTTTTAAATTCGATTGCATTGACAGCAATAACAAAGGCTTGTTTGACAGCAAGTGAACTTCCTGTTAAATCTATCGGAGAACCAAAAGTTGTATTGTCATTGGTATATCTTCTAATTGTCCACCCAGTAAGGTCAATAATTTTACCACTGGCATTATAGATTTCTATAAACCGTGCTTTAGAATTATTATTAGGATCAGCCAATTCTGAAAAGAAGATTCGATTGGTTAAATCGCCCATTGGCTCACACCTCTCTTGAGTCATTTCAGAAGTATCATTTGTATCTCTTAACAAAATGACAGGCTGATCATATTTTGAGGCAATACCAATAATTTTCCCGTTACCTGTTGGGTAAGTATCTTTTGCAAAAGTAGCAGAATTAGCCGTGAGTACTGAAACAGTATCAGAACAGTCTGTTAAGGGCTTGTTGCCTTTATAGACACCATTTTCTTCCTCAAATTGAACAGTATTAATTTGTACTAATTGTGCCTCAAAATTACCAGTATTTAGTTCAG
>CAYRZY010000149.1:0-7839 GCA_964428855.1 uncultured Flavobacteriaceae bacterium | reverse complement strand
ATAGCCCCAACTGTTTGCGTTGATGAAGGCGGAACTTGAATACCTGCCACTTCATTATTGATTTGCTCCCAACAATAAGTCAAAGTATTTCCGTCAGCATCAAAACCTTGTCCTTTTAACACAAAAGGTGTAGATTTAGGTATAGTGAAATCACTACCCGCATTTGCTGTTGGCACATTTAAATTTGAAACAAAATTTGAAACTGATGCACATTGACTATTCCCAGTCGAAATGTTACCTAAAATCTCACCAATACTAACAATATGAAAATAAGCATCACTACTACCCTGAACATTTTGTGGAGTACACAAACTTGCATACGCCATAATTGTTGACCCACTACCAGGCTCAACAGCCGTAGCATTATTTCTATTAGCACCTGAACAATTACCCGTTGTGCCATTAAAAGTATGATTGGCACCAAACTGATGTCCCATTTCATGAATTACAAAATCGATATCAAAGCCATCACCAACAGGAGCTTCAGAACCTGTAACTCCACCAGCTTTTGACGTCGTACAAACAGATGCTAAATTTGCAACACCACCACCACCTGTACTAAACACATGACCAATATCAAAATTTGAAGTACCAATAATAGCATTAAGAGTTGTTTTATTTTGTGAAATCATTGCTGGCCCATCATCATTAGAATATGGGTCAGCTCCGGTATCAGATGCTAAAAAAATTAACTGATCGTTATTGGCAACCAACTGCATTGTCAAAGCCACATCACGTTCAAAAATAGGATTCACTCTAGTCATTGTAACAGTAATAGCAGACAGAACTGCATTGACCTTATCACTTCTACTACTTGATGCATTCAACCCTGCTGCTGCAATATGATAGCTAGAATATTCTTCTGTCGTTGCAATTGCCAACCTGAAAGTCCGCAATTTTAAATCATGTACCAAAGGGCTTTTAAAACTGTTTTTTGCGATAGCAGTTAAGGATGAACTTTCAGTCAAACACTCCACTCCTTTATCCTTTGAAGCATCCTTTTTATAATATACACTGTATTTTTCTCTATTCTCTGTATACGGGTCAATATACATTGTTCCCTTTTCAGGGGATAAAATCATTGCATATAAACCTAAGCTATTTGTTGTAAAATGTATGGAAGAAAGTTTATTATCGACACCTTGCCCTGCATATGTTTTTATTGAAGGATACTTTCTAGCCAAATCAGGATGTAAAACAGAAGTTTCATATACCTTGTATTTCAAAAACCGCCCTTCTGCATCAGGAAATTCAACAATTTGGTGATTCTTATTAATTAATGAAGTCGTTTTAAGTTTATTTTTCAACTTAACAACATCTAACGCGTAGATTTTATGCTCTTTATTATTGCTCTCTTTAATTAGAACGCTCTCTGACTTTTCTAGTGTACTAACTTTAGACCACAGGTTTTTTTCTTGAGAAAACCCTGTAAAAGAATTTAATAATAACCCTACAATTAAGATGAAATAATAGTAATATTTTGTCTCTCCCATTAAACAAATATAAAGCTTTGTTTTTAAATCAGTTTTTTTTATTTTAATACCTTTGCCAAAATTCACTTTTATGAAGTCTTATTTATTCTACATCTCATTGTTCTTACTTATAGGCTGCAAAAGTAAAAACCTCAACAAAACAACCATGCAATTAGCTGAAAAACAGATTTTTAATTTAGAGAATTGTCCCGAAGTCTCGGGAGAGAATTCACATTGTAGTCTTGAAATTATTCCGAATACTGCTCTAATCATAAAACAAGATGAGTTTCAAAATTCTTATATAGAAATAGAAAAAGGCGAAAAAACAGTTATTAAGTATGAATTTAAAAAAAACGAACTCCTAAACACTGCCGACAGCCAGCATTCTGAATTGATTTATTTTGAAATTGACAATGATTGCAAGTCTCTTTCATTAACAAACGAAGAATTACAAACTGTAAAAATGATGTATGGCAGATTATGCTATTGCAAAGGTACTTCGGGCTATTTTAAAGTTATTCAAGGTAATTTGGCATATACTAATAAAGATAATGAACTTACACTAAATCTAAAATTTAAAGTCGGTAAGATTCCTCAACTAATTACCGAAATAAATGAAACTATTAAACTTAACTATAACAAAGAATAATCTCATTTTTTTAACTATTTTTGACCCTCAGAAACTTTATATGTGAAGATATTTCATTCAACTCAAGAATTTATTGCAGAAAAAAAAGATTCAATTATTACTATTGGTACTTTTGACGGTGTGCATATTGGGCATCAAGAAATATTGAAAAACTTAATCAGCCAATCAAAAGATAACAACTCGGTTATTCTTACATTTTTTCCGCATCCTAGAATGGTTTTGCAAAAAGGGAGCGATTTAAAACTACTGACTACTTTACAAGAAAAAATTGATTTATTAGAAAAAATAGGATTAGACTGTCTTGTCATTGAACCATTTACAAAAGAATTTTCAAGATTAACATCTCTAGATTTTGTCAGAAAAATATTGATGCAACAACTCAAGCTTAGAAAGTTAATTATTGGCTACGACCATCAATTTGGAAGAAACAGAGAGGGCAACCTTAAGCAATTGAAAGAGTATGGTGCTATTTACAACTTTGACGTTGAAGAGATTCCTGCACAAGACATCAAAGACATTGCGGTAAGCTCAACAAAAATCCGCAAAGCTTTAGCCGAGGGTGATATTGAAAAAGCAAATAGCTATTTAGGCTATGAATTTATGCTTACTGGCACTATTGTTCATGGTAAAGGCTTGGGTAAACAATATAATTACCCAACAATAAATATTCATATTGAAGAATCTTACAAACTCATCCCTAAAGCTGGAGTTTATATAATTAAAACAACTTTCAACAATCAAAACTTATTTGGCATTATGAATATTGGCAATCGACCAACTGTAAATGGCAAAAACCAAACTATTGAAGTGCATTTATTGGATTTTAATGCTGATATTTACGGAAAAAATATTCAAATTCAGTTAGTTTATCATTTACGAAATGAACAAAAATTTGATTCAATCAATCATCTATTTGACCAAATAAAAGAAGATGAAAAACAGGCAAGAAAATTAATTTCTAATGGAAAAATTTCTTTTTAGACATATTGACAATTCTCCTTTAATAGTATTCAGAATTATTTTTGGCTTATTACTTTTTTTGGAATCTGTCGGTGCAATTTTTACAGGCTGGGTGACCAGAACCTTAGTAGAACCCCAATTCACTTTCAACTTTATTGGCTTTGAATTCTTACAACCCTTACCAGGAAACGGCATGTATTTCTACTACTTTATCATGGGTGTTTTCGGATTCTGTGTTATGATTGGCTATCGTTACAGATTGGCAATTATCGCTTTCTTTTTGATGTGGTCAGCCACCTATTTAATGCAGAAATCATCTTACAATAATCATTATTATTTAACTGCCTTATTGAGTTTTTTAATGATTTTTCAGCCTGCAAACAATTACCTATCTCTTGATGTTAAAAGAAAGCCAGAATTGAAATCCATTTCAGTTCCGTTTTGGACTTCATTATTGCTCATGTTACAAATTGGTGTGGTCTATTTTTACGGAGGCATTGCTAAAATATATCCAGATTGGTTGAACGCCATACCTGTAAAGCTTTTTTTATCTTCTAAACTAGATTATCCAATTATTGGTGGTTTATTCACTAAAGAATGGTTTCATTATTTTTTGAGTTATAGCGGTATCATTTTTGATATTTTAATTGTACCTCTATTATTATTTAGAAAAACTCGGGTATTTGGCTTTGCACTTTCTGTGTTTTTTCATCTATTTAATGCCATTATTTTTCAAGTTGGTATTTTTCCGTTTTTGACTTTATCCTTTGCGGTCTTCTTTTTTGATCCTAAAATCATCCAAAATTTCTTCCTTAAAAGAAAACCTTTTTATGATAAGAATGAAGTTATTCCGCCTCAGCGAAAAAATTATTATTACCTCCTTATCGGAGTCTATTTTTCTATACAACTACTTTTACCGCTCCGTCATTGGCTGATTAAAGACAGTGTACTGTGGACGGAAGAAGGTCATCGACTCAGTTGGCGAATGATGCTTCGTTCAAAAAGTGGTTATCAAAGTTTTACAACCGTTGATAAAGTAACTCAGAAAACAGAAAGTATAAACCTCAGTGATTATCTCACTCAAAAACAAATCGGATCAATAAGTACAAAACCTGATATGATTTGGCAATTTGCTCAACGCCTCAAAAAAGAGGCTGCAAAAAACGGGCAAGATATTGCCGTCTATGTAAAAGGGAAAGTTGGTGTAAACGGACACAACAAACAACCTTTAGTCAATGATACTATTGATATAGCCTCATTAAAATGGCACCATTTTAAACATAGCGACTGGCTATTGCCTTATCAAAAAAAGACAGCCAACTCTAAATCTAAATAATCGCAACTCTAAATTCGTTAATCACCAATCTATTATTATCTTTGCATCTTATTTAAAACAAAATCATGCTACAAGTTGCAACCATTAGAGAAAATAAAGACCAAATTATAGAAAGGTTAGCTGTTCGAAATTTTACGGATGCCGCCAACATCATCAATCAGGTAATAACAGCTGATGATAAGCGAAAGTCTATCCAAACTGAATTAGAAAACAACCAAGCAGAATCTAATAAAATCTCTAAAGAAATTGGCATTTTATTCAAATCTGGTGAACAACAAAAAGCGACCTTATTAAAAGAAAAAACAAGTCAACTTAAAGACAGTTCTAAGCAATTGAGTGAGACATTAACAAACACCCAAAATGAATTGAATGAATTATTGTATCAAATACCAAATGTACCCAATGTACTGGTTCCTGCTGGTACCACTGAAGAGGATAATGAAGAGATTTTTAAAGAAGGTGACATTCCTAAATTACACGATAAAGCCTTACCACATTGGGAACTTGCTAAAAAATACGACATCATAGATTTTGAATTGGGTAATAAAATTACTGGTGCTGGTTTTCCTGTTTATAAAGGTAAAGGAGCAAAATTACAAAGAGCTTTAATCAACTATTTTTTAGATAAAAACACAGATGCTGGCTATCAAGAAGTGCAAGTACCTTATTTGGTAAATGAAGCTTCTGGTTTTGGCACTGGGCAATTACCTGATAAAGAAGGGCAAATGTACCATGCTACTGAAGATAATTTATATTTAATTCCAACAGCCGAAGTACCTGTTACTAATATTTACAGAGACACGTTGGTAAAAGAAAGTGATTTCCCTATATTGCATACTGCCTACACACCTTGTTTTAGACGTGAAGCTGGTTCTTATGGAGCTCATGTGAGGGGTTTGAATCGTTTACATCAATTTGATAAAGTTGAGATTGTTCGCATTGAACATCCTGACAATTCTTATAAAGCCCTTGACGGGATGGTGACTCATATAAAAGAAATCTTACGCGAATTAAAATTACCGTATCGAATTTTAAGATTGTGTGGCGGTGACTTAGGATTTACTGCTGCATTAACATACGATTTTGAAGTGTTTTCTACAGCTCAAGACCGTTGGTTAGAAATTAGTTCTGTTTCAAATTTTGAAACTTTTCAAGCAAACCGTTTAAAATTACGTTTTAAAAACGGAAACGGAAAAAGCGAATTAGCACATACTCTTAACGGAAGCTCTTTAGCTTTACCTAGAGTATTGGCAGCTTTGTTGGAAAATTACCAAACCGAAAACGGAATTGAAATCCCTGAAGTATTACAAAAATTTACAGGTTTTGATGTAATATCAAATAAACATTAAAAATACTTGATTAGTTTGACACTACTGCAATCATCAATTTTTTATAATGGTTCATTTCTAACAATGCTTTAAAATACGCATTTATTAGACCTTTTTCCATAAAAAGTGTTGCTTTTCTTTTAGAAAATTCATACTGTTGGGTTAGCTCGATCATTGTAAAAAAATTATTACTTCACAAATACATAAACAAATGTTATGCCAAAATAAATGTAAAGTTAGGTTGGGTAATTTTTTTATCTCACGCTTGTATCAATTTGTTAATACTTCTTTTTATTATCTTTGAAGCCATACCATAACGACATGTATCATAAAATTATTGTATTCATATTTTTTATAAGCACTTTTTCGGTTGCACAAAACTCGCAATTAGCTCATAATTATTTTCAAAAAGGTGAATATGTTAAGGCTGCTTCTCTATACAAACAATTGTATACTAAAAATGATGTTAGACGAGACTATTTCAAACAGTTACTCTCTTGTTATCAGCTAGTTGAAAATTTTAAAGCTTCAACAAAATTATTAGAAAATCATCAAGAAAAGTATCCTAACCAGTCCAATATACTTGTTGAAATTGGTTATAATTTACAGTTACAAAACAAAAAAGAAGAAGCCCGACCTTATTACGAAAAAGCATTATTAATAATTGAGATAAGCCCCTATGAAGGAGCTGAAATTGGTCGTGCTTTTCAAAAAAACCATCTGTTAGATTATGCTTTATTGGCTTATAAGAATGCCATGAAGCTAAACAAAGAATTAAATTTCAATGGATATATTGCCAATATTTATGGTGAAAAAGCAGATATAGAAAGCATGTTTGATACTTACTTAGACATGATAGATAAAAATGAAGAATACTATTCAACAGTACAAAGATATACGGGTACATTTATAACAGATGACAGTCAAAATGAAAACAACATACTTTTCAGAAAATTAGTTTTAAAGCGACTGCAAGAAAACCCTAATAATTCTTGGAACAAACTATTAAGCTGGTTGTATATGCAACAAAGAGATTACGACAAAGCTTTAATCCAAGAAATAGCATTACACAAAAGAAACCCTAAAAATATAGATCGAGTTGCAGATCTAGGAACAGTTGCTTTTGACAATAAAGATTATGAAACTACAAAGGCTTGTTTTACTTATGTTTTAGAGAACACACAAAACGGAAAGCTAATCTTAGATGCTCATATCTATTTATTAGAAACTGCGATCTCTACAGCGATCTCAAATAAAGAACATGATGATATTGAGCAGAAGTTTCAATATTTATTCGAAAACTATGGCAACGGAAGCTCTACATTAAGTTTAAAAATTACCTATGCAGATTTTTTAACTTTTAAAAAGGACAATCCAACCAAAGCCATTGCAATTTTAAAAGATGTTTTAAAGGATGTTGGTGTTGGTTATCAATATGGCTCTGTCAAACTAAAACTAGGCGATATTTTAGTATATACCAGCAGGTTCAATGAAGCTTTAATTAATTATTCGCAGGTACAAACCAATTTAAAAAACAGCACCTTGGCACAAACCGCACGTTTCAAAGTTGCACAAACCTCTTACTTTAAAGGTGATTTTAAATGGGCAGTATCTCAACTAAAAGTATTGAAAAAATCAACCTCACAACTGATAGCTAATGATGCGTTAGATTTGTATTTATTAATTTCTAATAACATTATAGGAGACACCATTCATACTGCTTTAAAAACCTATGCCAAGGCAGATTTATTAGCCATTCAAAATAAAAACCAACAAGCCATTGACACTTTAAGCATTGTGTTAAAAAAATTTAAAGGCAGAGAAATTGAAGAAGTAGCTATATTCAAACAGGCTGAACTCTATACCAAAACTAAAAAGTTTGAATTGGCAGAAAGCAATTATCTTCAACTAATTGAAATAAAAAAAGAGGGTATTTTGATAGATGACGCTTATTATAAGCTAGCAAATTTGTATAAAAACCACTTGAATAATATAGAAAAAGCAAAAGAAATGTATCAAAAAATAATTTTTGATTTTCCATCTAGTATCCATTTGGTTGATGCCAGAAAACAATTTAGAAAATTGAGAGGTGAT
>CAYRZY010000148.1:0-7976 GCA_964428855.1 uncultured Flavobacteriaceae bacterium | reverse complement strand
AAAACCTTTATCAGATGTTGCCCCTCCAAAATAATATATGGTATTGCCAATAATAGTTCCGCTTGCTCCAAAAGATTTATAATTACTAGTATTTGGAGTTGAAGTTCCGCTTAACCAAACATCTGTTTTAGGATTGTAAATTTGAACATTGGGTATGTTTTCTGTATTGCTCCATCCTGTAATAATATAAATCAATGTATCATTCCAAATGGCTTGAACATGGTCATCTGTTGCCACAGGAATCGATACTGCATCCTCTAAAAAAACATTGTTTTTAATATCATAGCGATGCATTTTATTTGAAGATACTTCATGCCCATCCTTAAAAACATGATAACCTCCAGAGATATAGATAATATCAGCTATCCGATTTGCTGCACAAGCAATTTTACCTCTAGTATCAGGTAAATCAGGAATTTGAAGAGTCTCTTTGGTCTCAATATTATATCGAAAAGATTTTAAATGGATACCTGAATAAATTTTTGTAGAATCTATCCCTGCAAATGAAAATAAATAAGGAATGCCATCAATAAAACCCTCACACACAGCATTATTAGCAACTTTAACTGGCAATTCAGCAGCTTTAGTAATAGTGAGTTGTGCGTTTACGTTACTGACTAAAAACGCAACGAGTATAAAAAGACACCTTTTCATTTTTTATAATTACTGAATAATTTTCTTAGTGATTCGTGAACTTGCAATCAAAGCAGCTAAAAAGCCTAAAGTAAGAATTGTAAAAAAGACCACCATTACATTGAATAATGTGAACTTTACAGGATAAGCTAAAGATTGCGTTATCATTATAAATCCGAATTTTTGCTGTAAAAGAATAAATACAATAGACAGAATTAAGCCGATAATCAATCCGAAAAAAGTTAATAAAAACCCTTGATAGATAAATATTTTTTTAATTTCTTGAATACTAGCACCCAAACTAAATAGTGTTTTTAGATTCTCTCTCTTATCTAAAATCATCATTACAATAGCTCCGATAACATTAAACAAAGCAATAATTAAAATCAAAGTAAAAATTAAATACGAAACAAGATTTTCAGTATTTAGCATTTTATGAAAAACGGAATTTAATTGTACTCTGGTTTCAATTTTAAAATCGTCTCCTAAAACCAATTGAAGTTTGTCAGTTACCGCTTCTTGATTGGCTGATACAACCAATTTCAATTCAATTGCTGAAACCTGATTGGGCTTGTAATTCAATAAACTTTGAGCCAACGCCAAATGAGAAAAAACGTATTTATTATCTAGTTCTTCAGTCAATCTAAAAACACCTACAGCTTGTAAATTAATTTGGTTGAATGCCGTTTTCGGATTACTAATATAACCTTTACCTGGTTTGGGCACATATACCTTTAATGATTCAATAAAATCATACGTTCCTAAAGAAAGTGTTGATGATACGCCGCCACCAATGACTACCGTATTATAAGCTTCTTTGTCTAACCAATCGCCTACATAAATTGCTGTATCAATATTATTAACTAATAAATAATTAGCATCTACACCTTTAATACTTGCAATATGTGATTTCTCTTTATAATTAAAAAAGGCTCTCTCTTCAACTACTTTCGTATAATGAGCAATCGCTTTATCTTCTAATACATTTTCAATAGCATCCGTCAAGAAAAAAGATTTTCCTTTAGTTGCACTTATTTTTAAATCTGGATCAGAAACTTTAATAAAACCTAAACTAAACTCTTTCAATCCAGAAAAAACAGACAAAACAATAAACAAGGCTATAGTTCCTACAACTACTCCGGCTGTTGCAATACCTGTAATAATATTAATAGCATTACTACTACTTCTTGTAAATAAATATCTTTTAGCTATGTATAAAGAAAATTTCAACTTATCGTTTTTTCCGTCTAGGAAGTATTTCAGGGTTTTTTATAGGGTTATCTACTTCACCACGTAAAGAAGCATCAATATTTTCAATATAATCTAATGAATCATCTAAGAAAAAAGAAAGTACTGGCATTCTACGCAACTGATGTCTGGTACGTTGTGCTAATTCATGCCTAATCAATGGCGTATTTGATATAATTCCTTCAATTAGCTCCTTGCCTTTGTCATTCGGAAAAATACTCAAATACACCTTAGCATCTGACAAATCTGTCGTTACACGCACTTTGGTTACCGAAATAATTACACCCTTCATACCTTCTTGAGCAGCATGTTGTAATACATCTACCAAATCTTTTTGTAAAACACCTGCTATTTTTCGCTGTCTATTTGTTTCTTCCATGGTACAAAAATAAGGTTTTTAAGGTAAAACATGTGTTTGACCAATCATTTTTTAAAATAAATAATTTCTTAAAAAGAACAATCTTAGAGACCTTATTCAGATTAAAAATCCAAAATTATGTATTTTGCCTCACCCGTAATCGCTAAATACGATTACGACCTCTCCAAAAGAGAAGTAAATCAGAAACCTCAACGCTCTATATGGAGGAACTATTTTGATTCATCAATAAATTAGTATTTTGCAGCATTGAATTTTTAAAATGAAAAAAATAGAACATATTGGTATTGCCGTAAAAGATTTAGAAAAATCTAATGCTTTGTTCAAACAATTACTTGGAAAATCCCATTACAAAACAGAAGAAGTTACTTCAGAAGGCGTAAAAACATCTTTTTTTAAAACTGACTCAAATAAAATTGAATTACTCGAAGCTACAAATCCTGAAAGTCCCATTGCAAAATTTATAGCAAAAAAAGGAGAAGGTGTGCATCATATTGCTTTTGCAGTTGATGATATTAAAGCAGAAGTCAAAAGACTAAAAAGTGAAGGGTTTACTGTCTTAAACGACGTCCCGAAACACGGTGCAGATAACAAGCTTGTTGTATTCTTACATCCTAAAAGTACCAATGGTGTATTGATTGAATTATGTCAAGAAATCAACACTCAGAAGTAAAGAAAAGAAAATCTCGAAGTTTCAGGAGAAAAGAGAGAAAAGAAAATGAAAGATTCAACACTAAGTTTGTATATTGCAACGTTTTTAATTTATATACTTTTTAGATGAGTACAGCTTTTGAAAAATATCAAAAAAGACGTTTAATATCTTCTTACATTTCTGTAATATTAAGTATTGCTTTCGTACTTTTTTTATTGGGATTGTTTGGGTTATTAGTATTAAATACCAAAAAAATGTCCGATTATTTTAAGGAAAAAGCGTCTATAACTATCTTTTTAAAGGATAGTGCAGACAAGCATACAGTGAAAAACTTGCAAACACTTTTAAAAAGCGAAGCCTATACAAAATCTATTACTTACACCTCAAAAGAAGACGCAGCAAAAACAGCTATAAAAGATAATGGTGAGGATTTTATGGAATTTTTAGGTTATAATCCTTTAAAAAACGCCATTGATATTTATGTAAAAGCCGATTTTGTTTCTCCTGAGAAAATGAGTGAAATAGAAAAAGATTTGATTAAAAACAACGCTGTACATGAAATTTCTTATGACAAATCTCTTATCAATTTATTAACCAAAAACATAAAACGAATTAGCCTTTGGGTATTGATATTTAGTAGCATCTTTGCTTTAATCGCTATGTTATTGATTAATAATTCTATCAGGCTATCTGTATATTCTAAACGTTTTACCATCAAAACCATGCAATTGGTTGGTGCAACAAAACGCTTTATTAGAAAACCTTTTGTGTGGAGCAGTATTAAATTAGGTGCAGTTGGAGCTTTAGTTGCTTTGGTTGCTTTGGCTATTGCTGTCTATTATTTAAATAGCAACTTTCCTGAATTTGGCTTCTTAGAGAATACAGAACTATTAGGTCTATTATTTGGTAGCGTTTTTTTATTAGGCATTCTTATAACATGGTTAAGTGCCTTCTTTGCTACACAACGCTTTTTGAATTTAAGAACTGACCAACTGTATTACTAGAAAAAATTAATTCTACTTATGGAAAAACAAAAAAAATCGAATCAATCTACTAGCAACGTAGAAAAACACACTAATGAGTTCTTGTTTGAAAAACGCAACTATTTAATTATGCTTGTAGGATTGATAGTTATTGCCCTTGGCTTTATTTTAATGTCTGGTGGTGGTAGTGATGATCCTACTGTTTTTAATGAAGAAATCTATAATTTTAGAAGAATTCGTTTAGCTCCCACACTTGTTCTTATTGGTTTGGCTATTGAAATTTATGCTATTTTTGCCAATCCAAAAAAATAATTAATGACCTATTTATACGCTATTATTCTAGCTATTATTGAAGGAATAACTGAATATCTACCTGTTTCATCAACAGGACATATGATTATTGCATCATCATTTATGAAAATTGCAAGTGATGATTTTACTAAACTTTTTACCATTGTAATTCAACTAGGAGCAATACTTTCTGTAGTAGTTTTGTATTGGAAGCGTTTTTTTCAAAGTTTTGATTTTTACTTCAAACTATTGGTAGCCTTTATACCTGCTGTAGTTTTAGGTTTATTATTAAATGATATTATTGATGAGCTTTTAGAAAGTCCGTTAACAGTAGCTATTTCTTTAATTATTGGTGGCTTTATTTTATTAAAAGTAGACGAATGGTTCAAGTCAAATGAAGAGTTTGATGAAAACAATCCGACTGAACATACAGAAATAAGCTATGCTACAGCACTTAAAATAGGTTTCTTTCAATGCCTTGCTATGATACCCGGAACTTCAAGAAGTGGTGCAAGTATTGTTGGCGGTATGACTCAAAAAATAAATAGAAAAACTGCTGCTGAATTTTCATTTTTCTTAGCTGTACCGACCATGTTTGGTGCTACTGCAAAAAAATTATACGATTATTATAAAGCTGGATTTGAATTGAGCAGTGAACAAATCAATTTTTTAATTATTGGTAATGTAATTGCTTTTATTGTTGCCTTAATTGCCATCAAATCTTTTATTGATTATTTAAGTAAAAAAGGGTTTAAAATATTTGGTTATTATCGAATTGTACTAGGTGTTTCATTACTTATCATTCATTTTTTCTTCCACAAACTAAGTGTATAGTGACTGCTGATGATTTTAAAAACGGACAAGTATTACTGATTGACAAACCATTGACTTGGACATCTTTTCAGGTGGTTAATAAATTACGTTGGCATATTAGAAAAACCTTTGACATAAAAAAAATAAAAGTTGGACATGCAGGCACGCTTGATCCTCTAGCTACGGGATTACTAATTATCTGTACAGGGAAATTTACCAAAAGAATAAATACATTTCAAGCTCAAGAAAAAGAATACACAGGCACATTCACACTTGGTGCTACTACACCTTCATATGATTTAGAAACAGAAATTGACAAAACATACGCTACCGATCATTTAACAGAAGAACTCATAAAAAAAACCACCTTACAATTTATTGGTGAGATTGATCAAAAACCTCCTATTTTTTCAGCTATTAAAAAAGAAGGAAAGCGTTTGTATGAATTGGCAAGAGCAGGCGAAACCACTGAAATAAAAACCCGAAAAGTCACCATCTCTACTTTTGAAATCACCAAGATAGACCTTCCAAATATTGAATTTAGAGTGGTTTGTAGCAAAGGGACCTACATTCGCTCTTTGGCTTATGATTTTGGATTAGCACTAAATTCAGGAGGGTATTTATCCGCCTTAAGGCGTACTAAAATTGGAGATTTTAATGTTGAAAATGCTCAAACCATTGAAGTTTTTCTAAACACTTTGAGTGACATTCAATAGTTCTAATAAATCATTTTCAATAGCTATCCCTTTACTTGCATTATACCAATTCTGCAATTCTTTTTTAAAATCTGCATCTAGGCTACCAAACTTTTCTTTTTGGTCAGCCACCATTTTAGCAGCTTCTGTGGGTCTCGGGCCCCAATCATCTAACACCTCTTTGGTATCGGCATTTAGCAAAATTAACTTTGGGATTGCTTTACCATTATTGGTTAAAAAATGATTCATCAAACTCTCATTTCCATCACGTAAAACAATTCTTAAATCAATATCTTCTGAAGCTTCTGCAATTTTATTCATCACAGGTAATATTTGAGCTGCATCACCACACCAACCTTCTGTAATAACTAACCAAGTATATTTTTCAGGCAAATTTTCTACAGCCTTTTTTCCCTGCTCTGATAAATGAAAAGTTTTATCTAAACGCTTCATTCTACTATTATTTAATTTACTATAGTTAAAAATCTCATCAGACTGAATCAACCCTGTCGACTTTCCTTCTTTTAACAAATTGACCACTAAGTTTCTATATTCTTGATAAGAAAAAGATTTTTCCAAACCATTTTTAATACTATATTCCATAATCGATTATTTAATTGTCAGGAGTTAGACAAGTATTATTAAAAAACTTACAAATAATAATTTGATTATAAACTATATGGTCTAATTCACTTCTGTAGATTTTTAAGCATGACTTCTGTCATTTTCTCTAAACTGAAAGTGTGTTGCCAATTCCAATCTTTTTTGGCTTGGCTATCATCAATACTTTCTGGCCAACTTTCAGCAATCTGCTGTCTAAAATCAGGAGAATAACTAATCTTAAAATCAGGAAAATGTTTCTGTATAGATGTTGCGATTTCATTAGGTGTGAAATCAATAGCAGCAACATTATAGGATGTAAAATTATTTGGTAAGTCAACTGTCATTAAACTAACAGTAGCAGCTATGGCATCATCCATATACATCATAGGCAGTCTAGTGTTTTCGGACAAAAAACAATCATAAGAACCATGAGCTAAAGCTTTATGGTAAATTTCAACGGCATAATCAGTTGTGCCACCTCCTGGTTTTGTTTTCCAACTTATAATACCTGGATAACGAACACTTCTTACATCTACATTGTATTTACTCTTATAATACGCACACCAATTTTCACCTGCCAATTTGCTAATACCGTAAACGGTAGTTGGCTCCATAATGGTTTTTTGAGGCGTATTTATAGGAGGTGTAGAATTACCAAATACAGCAATTGAACTTGGCCAAAATACTTTTTTAAGAATACTCTCTTTAGCCAATTCTAATACATGTAATAATGAATTCATATTCAAATCCCATGCTTTTTTTGGATATTTTTCAGCAGTAACAGATAGCATTGCTGCCATTAAATACACTTCAGAAATACGATGTTTCTCTATAATAACACGCATAGCATCCTTATCTGTAGCATCTAATAATTCAAAAGTACCACTTTGCATCAATTCTACACTACCTTCTCTTATATCAGAAGCAATGACAGATGAATTTCCATAAACTTGACGTAAATGTAATGTTAGCTCAGTTCCTATTTGACCAGAAGCACCAATAATAAGTTTGATCGTATTCACACTAAATAATTATAAAATTGAGGCAAATTTAAACAAAAAAATAGTTTAGATTTAATTAAATATAAACATTTAACAAGCTATTTTGTACTTTTGTTTTTCAGATATTCTAGATCATGTTAAATAGAGCTATTTATTATTTATTACTTCTTGTTTTAATTGTGTTTTCTTGCAAAAAAGAAAGTGCTGATTCTACTACAGATGCAATTGCAAAAGACTCTATTAAAATAGGAGATAAAACCAACATCAGAGCTATTGGAGAAACTTTAATTCCAGAGGCAAAATCAAAGGTTGAAAATTGGACTGAGTATCAACAACTAGACCTATTAATAGAAAAATTTTATAGTATTACTCCTAATCAAGCTTTAAATTTATCTAAAGAACTAGCAACTACAACAAAACAATTGAAAGATTCAATAAAAATTGAAAGATTCAAACAACCTGATATTGGTATTAGAATTAATGTACTTCATAATAATGCCTTGCGTCTGGCTGATATGGCAACAATCCCTACAATAAAAGCTACAGAAGTACAAAATGAGACTCAAAACATTCTAGATGCTTTTTCAGCACTAAATTCTAAAATTAACAACTTGACAAAACAAGAAAAAATTGAGCTTCAATTAAAAGAGTTTAATATCAATTAATTAAGTTTTAATTTTA
>CAYRZY010000147.1:2213-8002 GCA_964428855.1 uncultured Flavobacteriaceae bacterium | reverse complement strand
TTGATAGGTCGCCTATGTTTAATGGCAGAATACAAAGTATAGGCCCTAGATATTGTCCGTCCATTGAAGATAAAATTGACAGATTTGCGACTAAAGACAGGCATCAATTATTTATTGAACCAGAAGGTTGGGATACTGTTGAAGTGTATGTAAACGGATTTTCCACCTCCTTACCAGAAGACGTACAAGCTAAAGCATTACGAAAAGTAGCGGGTTTTGAGAATGTAAAATTCTTCCGTTTTGGCTATGCGATAGAATACGATTACTTTCCGCCTACGCAATTAAAACACACGTTAGAAACTAAACTGGTTAAAGGTTTGTTTTTTGCTGGTCAGATAAACGGAACCACTGGTTATGAAGAGGCTGCAGCACAAGGACTAATGGCTGGTATCAATGCTGCTTTAAAAGTTCAAGATAAAGAGCCTTTTTTATTAAAACGTAATGAAGCTTATATAGGGGTGTTGATTGATGATTTAATTACAAAGGGAACAGAAGAGCCATATAGAATGTTTACATCTAGAGCTGAGTATAGAACGTTGTTAAGGCAGGATAATGCAGATTTAAGGCTAACACCGATGTCTTATAAAATGGGACTAGCGTCAAAAGAACGCATGAATCATGTCATTGAAAAACAAGAAAAAACAGATGTATTTGTTGCTTTTTTGAAAACTACTAGTGTTAGGCCAGAAGCTATAAATACTATTTTAAAAAACAAGAATTCTGCTGAGATTAACCAATCTATGAAAATGTTTAAGATTGCAGCCAGACCCCAAATAGACTTTATGGATGTTCAAAAATTTCCTGGTGTTAAAGAGTTTATTCTTGCTAATAGTATTGATAGAGAAATTATAGAACAGACTGAAATACATGTTAAATATTCAGGATATATTAAAAAAGAAAAGAACAATGCAGATAAACTAAATAGATTAGAGAACGTTTTAATTCCCTCGAGTTTTGACTATCAAAAGGTTAAGTCTTTGTCTTATGAAGCAAGAGAGAAGCTAAGTGAAATTAAACCTACAAGTATTTCTCAAGCAAGTAGAATATCTGGAGTTTCTCCTAGTGATGTTTCTGTTTTATTAGTGTATATGGGGCGTTAAGCTTGCTGTTTCACGTGGAACATTCTTAAAATAATTCAACATAACTCATTAACTAAAAAAACAATAAGGTTGTAAATGAAAACAATAAGCAATTCTCCTATACAAAACCAATCCTTAAAACCTTTTATCTCTTGTAAAGATTACACTGTTTCACGTGAAACTTTTTCAGTTTTTATAGATGAAGAATCAGAACTATTAATTACCACACCAAGACCTAAAATTAGTGAATTAGGTAAGTATTATGAAAGTGAAGATTATATTTCTCACTCAAATACAAACAAAACGTTTATTGATAAAATTTATCAAAGAGTTAGAAGTTTTACTATTAAGAAAAAAGTAACGTTGATTAATTCTTTTAACTGTGAAGAGAAATCAATTTTAGATATTGGAACAGGTACGGGAGATTTTTTATTGGCATGTAAAAATGATGGTTGGCAAATAACAGGCGTAGAGCCAAATAATAAAGCAACAACTATCGCTAGTTCAAAAGTAAATCAAAAGAATTCAAATTCTAAAATTTTTGATAGTGTTGAAAGTCTACTAAACAATATTTCAAGTTCAAACTCTAAAACTTTCGATGTGATTACTATGTGGCATGTATTAGAACATGTTCCGAATTTAACAGAATACATTTCTCAATTAAAATTATTATTAAAACCAAACGGAACTTTGATAATTGCTGTTCCAAATTTTAAAAGTTATGATGCAGCTTACTATAAAGAGTTTTGGGCAGCTTATGACGTGCCAAGACATTTATGGCATTTTTCTAGAAAATCAATTCAAGAACTTTTTAGAAAAGAAAATATGAATGTGGTCAAAACCTTACCAATGAAATTTGATTCGTATTATGTTAGTTTACTTTCAGAAAAATACAAAACTGGTAACTCAAATTTCCTAAAAGCTTTCTACATCGGTTTTAAATCAAATTTTAAAGCGAAGTCCTCTAAAGAGAGTTCTTCACATATTTACATCATTAAAAACAGTTAAAACCTCTTTTTAAGACGATCTAACGGCTTTAAACTTATCCTTAAGTAATCTTTGTATAATGCAATGGTAAACAACGTTGACATTAAATTAGAATAGATATGTTTTTATAAGTATTAATTATCACTATTTAATACTTAATAAATTTTATCTATACTTAGTATTTTCCCCTGTATGGCAATGCTATTTTTATATATTTGCTCAAAATTTATAAAACCTTAAAAATGAAAAAAATATTGATCCTGTTAGTTTTTGTGGCAACATTCAGCTCATGTACAGAACAAACAAAAATTGCTTATGTAGATGTTGAAGAGTTAATGAAAGAATATAAAGGCACAAAAGAAGCTGAAGCTACAATGAAAGTTAAGTCAGAAAGCTTGCAGAAAGAATTGGATAGTTTAATTGCTGGTTGGCAAAATAAAGCTAGAATTTATCAAGAAAAGTCAAAAGGTTTATCCGCCAAAGTTAGAGACGAAAGAGAGCAATTGTTAATACAAGAACAGCAACAAATCGGTCAACGTCAACAAGTAGTTCAACAACAAGTACAAACTGAAGGACAAAAAAGTTTAGAAACTTTGTCAAAAGAGATTAATGAATTTGTAAAAAATTACGCCAAAGAAAAAGGGTATAATTTTGTTTTAGGCACAACTGCAAGTAACGGAACAGTAATGTATGGAGAAGAAAAAGCTGATATTACTGATGATGTTTTAGTGCAATTAAATCAAGCTTTTAAAACCAAAGAGTAGTAGGGTTATAAACAACCTGTTAACAACTTAAGCTTGATAAATTTTTTTATCAAGCTTTTTTTATGTAAAAAAAATCAAAGCAGATATACTTAAAGGTAAATACTATCGTTATTAAATGGCTAACCCAATTTATATATAATGAGGAAATTATCCTTTTTTTTACTTACATGGTTTATAACTATATCTACATTTGCTCAAATGGGCTATGGTATTTTTTCTGTTAAACATCTAGAAAACAACACTAAAAGATCTGATTATGGGGTTACTTTTTTAAATGATGATAAAATTATTTTTGTTTCTCCAATTAAAGAGAGAAAGAAAAATGGACCAACAGGAGTTTTTGAAGGAACGATTAATAGTGATGGAGAAATAACCACGAAAGATATTATAGCAGATTTTTCTAAAAATAAAATTTCTAAAACAGGACTTACCTATAGTAAGGATTTAAAAACAGTTTATTTTTCTAGTAATAATTTAAGAAAGGTATATTCTAAAACTAAAGAGTATAGAAGAACACGAATTAACAGAAAAAAATCTCAATTATTTAAAGCAACAGTTCAAGCAGATGGAAGTTGGTCAAATATAGAAACGTTACCATTTACCAATAGAAGATATACTTTAGAAAGCCCAGTATTAAGTAATGACGGTAAACAACTTTATTTTATATCAAATAATAAAAAAGAAACACTTGGAGGTAAAGATATTTTTGTTGTAGCTATTAATGATGACGGGAGTTATGGAGAACCTAAAAATTTAGGCCCTACAATAAATACAAAAGGAGATGAAACAACCCCTTTTATTACTAAAGATAAGATGTTGTATTTCGCATCTAATGGACGTTCAGATACTTTAGGTGAATTAGATATATATGTGAGTGATATAAGTAAAGAAACACCAACAGAACCTATTCATTTAGACGCTCCTATCAATACAGAAAGTAACGATTTTGCTTTTATTATCAATACTGAAAAAACAAGAGGGTTTATTTCATCAAATAGATTAAAAAACAATAATGATATATATTCTTTTACTGCTGAAGGTCTTATCAATAGAAAATGTGTTCAAGAAATAACGGGCATCATAAAAGATAAAGAAACTGAAGAAACAATCAACAACGTTCTTATAAGTTTATTTGATAGTGAAAACAATGAGATTGAACAAGTAAAAACCGATGCAGAAGGTCATTATAAATTCACGTTAGAATGTGATAAAGCATATAATTTAACAGCTTTTAATGAAGCCTACGAAACAGAAGGGTATACTGTAAATACAGTAGCATCAGAAAATTATAATGCTCCTGATTTAGAAGCAAATAAATTCTTAACAAAGAAAATAGCTGATGATGAAAATGAAAACTCTTTAGAGGAGATTAAATCATCAATCAATCCTGTATATTTTGGTTATGACAAATCTGATATAACAACAGAGACAGCTTCTGAGTTAGACAAACTGGTCGAAATTTTAAAGACCAACGAAAATATTCAAGTAGAAGTCGCTGCCTATACAGATTCAAGAGGTAGTAGCACTTACAATTTAACATTATCTGAACGTAGAGCAAATGTAGCAACAGAATACTTAGTTACACAAGGTGTTGATAAAAACAGAATAGTTTCAAAAGGATATGGTGAAAGTAAACTGATTAACAAATGTAGTGATGATACAGAATGTAGTGAAGCTGCTCATCAAGAAAACAGAAGAATTGAGTTTTCTTTCACAAATTTGTAGAGAGTAAAATAGAAGAATTAAACAAAATTAATAGTTAAAAAAACAGTTATTAGAGCGTTTTAAAATAAAAACCGCTGTAATCAATCTAACAACCTAATATAAAATTAATGAAAAAGGTATCAATCTTAGTGCTTATGTGGTTTTTTTCAATAACTACTTTTGCACAAACATCACCCAATAAATATTTGATTAAATATTTAGAATCAAATACGGCTCAGCCAGATTATGGAGTTACATTTTTAAGTGATAATCAATTTATCTATAAATCACCTAGCTCAGAAAAAATTAATCTAGATAGTCAAAAATTATCTGTATCAAATTTGTTTATAGCAACTATTGGTGACGAAGGAGAGATAATAGAAAAAAAAGCGATACAAGGCATACCAACTAATAAGATTACCAAGACAGGAGCAGCTTATAGTAATGACTTAAAAACGGTATATTTTTCTGCAATGAAATACAGAAAAAAGCGTAAAAGAAATGATAGAGAGCAGTTGTTTAAAGCAGATGTTGATGCAGAAGGAAATTGGAGTAATATGGTTAAATTACCTTTTTCAAATAGTAAATATTCATTTGGTGAACCAGCATTAAGCACTGACGGAAAAGAATTGTATTTTACTTCTGATATGCCATCAACAATTGGTGGAGCGGATATTTTTGTAGTTGATATTAATCAAGATGGAAGTTTCGGAAAAGTTAGAAATTTAGGACCAACAATTAACACAAGTGGCAATGAAGTGACGGCATATATTTCTAAAAAGAATATGTTGTATTTTTCATCTGATGGTCACCCAAACAGTTTGGGTAATTTAGATGTTTATGTTAGTGATTTAAACATTAGCAATATACCAACGACACCTATTCATTTAGATGCACCAATAAATAGTGCTAGTGACGATTTTTCTTTTATTTCATACAATGATAAAAGAGGGTATTTTGCATCAAATAGATTGCAAGGTCAAAACAATCATGACATATATTCTTTTTTAATTGAAGAGCTGATTAAAGATGAAAAATGTGTTCAAGAGATTGTAGGTGTTGTTAAAGATAAAGAAAATGAGCAAGCAATAAAAGGTGTTTCAATAACTTTATTTGACGATGAAAATAATGAATTACAACAAATAGAAACAGACACAGAAGGTGCGTATAAATTCACTTTAGACTGTAATAAAACGTACACAATAAAAGCTTCTAGCGATGCATATAGTACAGAAGAACATATTGTAAATACTGC
>CAYRZY010000147.1:0-2113 GCA_964428855.1 uncultured Flavobacteriaceae bacterium | reverse complement strand
GTAGAAGAAGCAGTTGTAGAAGAACACATAGCTACAACTAATTCAATTGTTGATGATTCTAATGATATAGTTGAAACCGTAACGGAAACAAGTGTTGCAACAGAAGAACAAGAAGACATTAGTGGTAGTGAAGAACCAATTAGTGAAGATGTAACCGAAACGAGTACTACAGTTGAGGATGAAGATGATGAAGCAACAATCAATCCTGTATACTTTGGTTATGACAAATATAACATTACTGCGAAAGCAGCGAAAGAGTTAGTTAAAATAGCAAACATCTTAAATAACAATAATACGATTCATATTGAAGTATCATCATATACAGATTCAAGAGGAAGTAATGCTTATAACTTAAAACTATCTCAACGAAGAGCAAAAGCATCAGCTGACTATTTAGTTGCTTTGGGTGTAGATAGAAGTAGAATTACAACCAAAGGATTTGGTGAAAGCAAAATGGTAAATAAATGTTTTGATGGTATTGAATGTAGTGAAGCTGCTCATGAAAAAAACAGAAGAACTGAATTTGCTTTTTTACAGCCACAAGCCGCAATAGAAACATCTAGTTATGAATCAAAAGTGATAAAAGAGACAGAAGTTATTGAAGAAGATTCTACTTTAGTTGAATCATCAGAAGAAGAGGTTTTTGATACAGTTGTAGAAGATATAAATGACACATCTGTAGCTAAAGAAGAATCATTGGTTGTAGATAAAACTCCTACGTATGCAGATACTGAACAATCATCAGATGAAAGCTTTAGTGATATCAATCAAAATCAACAAAACCTTACAAACTTAATAGAGCAAGAAGAGAAGTATAAAGCTGTAACTGAAAGTTCAGCGGAAAATAAAGTTGAAGAGATAACAGCTAAAAATGACACAAACCCATCTACAGAAAAAGTTGATGGGTTAACTGTTTCACAGGAAAAACCTTCAAGTGTTGTATCTAATGGTTTATCAGAAGAAGAAATGGAAGAGGTTCTAAGTTTTCAAAAGGATGAATCTTCAAAAGAAGAGGTAGTAGTAGAAACAAAAGAACCAGAATCTCAACGAAATGCATTTAATGAGTTGATTGCAGAAGCTGAATCAGAAAGAAAATTAGAAGATAATAAGAACACAACAAAAAACAGCACGAAAAAGGTAGATAACTCAGTACCAAATGAATTATTAGCTGAAATTACAAGTCAAGTAGTACAACCTACAAAACCTGTAGATAAAGTAGAAGTATCAGAAGAAAAACAAGTTAAAAAAACAGTAAGAGATGAAAAATCAATATATGTAAGTAAAACATCTATTGACGCCATGCAAAGTAAAAAAGGCAGGTATATTGAAACAGATAAAGCAAAAAAAATACACGCACTACGTGTTATTTTTAGAATAAAAGAAAATTATTTAGCTTCACGAGGAGCTAAAGATGCTTTTATAGTGATACGATCACCAAAAGGAAAGGTAATTAGTGAAAAAGGAAACTTTACTTTAGTGAATGGTGATGAACAAGCATACACTGATGATACTACGGTTTATTTTAATAGCCAAAGTATAAAAGTAGTGATGTTTATTGATAAGATAATCCATAAATTCACGAAAGGAACTTATACGTTAGAAGTTTATATAGAAGGTCATTTAGTAGGTTCTAACACATTAAGTTTAAGTTAGAAAACTTACTACATTAAAATATACACACCAAAAACTGTTATCATAAAATACACAGCTATGGTCATTGCTCCAGGATAGTCCTTAGCAACTCTTTGGCCAAACAATAGGGCTAATAACACTTTAGCTGCAATAACAGCTGCATAAAGCCCTATAGTTGTATTTTCTGAAGTATAGATCTGTATAATCCCCAGAATAGCTAAGACCCCTACCACAAGTTCACTAAAAGCAATAATACCTAGTAGTAACGGAACCGTGTTTTTTAGAAATGTTTTACTAAAATGTTCTTTTAAAAAGGATAAATTCCCTTTCCAATCGGTTAATTTATCAATACCAGAGAGTAAAAAGGTTATGATTATAAATGCAAGAATTAATAATTGAGGTGCAAATTTAGTTGCAGTTTGATATAGATGTTCCATGAAATTTTAAGTTTATTTTCAAAGATACAACGCAAAAATTAAAA